>JAHDYN010000131.1 GCA_023383735.1 Gammaproteobacteria bacterium
TTGCCGGTATCCGAGAGCTGCAGCGTGTTGAATTTTGGGCGCAGGCTCATATGTGGTCTGCGGCCAGACGGCTGGCGCACTCGCGCAGGGCGTGAGCCAGTGCGCGACCACTCGGAAAGCGGTCAGCCGGATCCTTGGCCAGGACCTGATCGAGAATGCTGTCAGTGCAGGGTGGAACATCGTCGCGGATGTCAGCCACGGGGCGATGACGCTGCTTCACGATCTTGTCCATCAGGCGCGGAATCGAATCTGCCTGGAAGGGTGGTGCGCCGGTCAGCAGGTGGTACATCGTCACCCCGAGTGAATAAAGGTCCGACTGGCCGGTTACCTGGCTGGCCGACAGTTGCTCCGGCGACATGTACGAAGGCGTGCCGAGAATGATCCCCGTGCGCGTCCGGCTCGAATCAGTCAGTCTGGCGATGCCGAAATCGGTGATCTTCATGGTATCCGTTGCCGGATTGTAGAGAATATTCGCGGGTTTCACGTCACGGTGCACGACGTTCTGGGTGTGGGCATAGTGCAGCGCTTCGGCTGCCCTTGCCATCAGCTCGAATATCACGCGGGGTGCCAGCAGGCGGCCCACCTGTGCGTAGTGACTGAGGGAGCGCCCCTCGATGTACTCCATGGCCAGGTACGCAACCTGATTGTCTTCGCCGGCATCATAGATCGAGATGATGTTCGGATGGCTGAGTCGCCCGGCTGATTCGGCTTCGCGCTTGAAGTTCGCTCGTGCCGTGGCCAGGTCGCTTTCCTCGAATTCCTCTGCGAGCGGCAGCGTCTTGATGGCGACACGCCGGTTGATGGTCGGATCCCGTCCAAGGTAGACAGTTGCCATCGCGCCGCGCCCGATAACCCGCTCCAGTTCATAGCGGCCGAGCGAGCGGACCCCGGATGCAGTGGCCGTCTGTGCCGGTTCCGGTGCAGAAGTTGTGGCGGCACCAGCACCACCAGCGGCTCTTGCCGCGCTTGATTTCGCGACGGGGCCACCGCGGGCACCGGAGAGCTTTTCCAGTTTTGCCGCGACGTCACGATATGCAGGATCACGTGCCGCCAGATGGCGAAAGATGCGTTCGGCTCGCGCGTAGTCCCGCTTTCGGCCATGCTCCATGGCGAGATCGTACAGCTTCTCCTTGGTGCGCTCGGTGGTGGGCTGTTGGCGCAGCACCGAGAAGGCCAGGTCGAGTTCTTCGCCCGGTGCTGCGCCGCTTGCCGGCTGGTCTTCGGATGGCGCGCTGGCGAGTCCGAGCGGGCGCCCTGGCAAATGTGCCACGCCCTGCAGTATGGCCATGCCGGTAAGACAGAACAGGGCAAGGCCGGCGAAATGCAACCAGACCCCGCCGAGCAACAGCGTGAATTCAGCACCGAGCAGCAGTGCCGCACCCGCTGCGCCAACGATCGCGGCCCGGCCGAGCGGCAGCCGGCCGGCGATACCGGCAGTCATGCCAAGCAGCAAGGCGATGACTACCTCTGCCCATGCGGCCCATGCGGGGCGACTGATATAGGCATCTTCAGCAAGATTGGCGATCTCCGTGGCAAGCAGCGTTGCCGGCCCGAACTGCCTGCCCACGGAAACCGCGAGATTGCCTTTCGTCGCGCCGATGACAACGATCTGATCCTTGAGCAGCGGGATCTCGCCGCCGGCAAGCAGTTGCTCCGCAGGGATGACCCGGAAACCGGCTGCATCCTGCCCGTCATGGAAGCGAATCCACCGGTTGTCTGCCGATGGCGGCGGAGATGCCGTATCTCCGGCGTAGCGTGCCGCCAGAGCCGCAGAGGGCAGTATTCCCGAACGGATCGGCAACGTTGGGGAAATCCGGCGCAGGACACCGTCGCGGTCCGCGACTTGTTGCAGGTGACCGATGGCTGCTGCTGCCTCGCACAGGTCTGGGTTGGCAGGTGCGAGCACGGCGAGCCTTTGCGTCTGGACGGTCTTTCCGTACCGTGAACTGGCCGCTGCAACACGCTCCTCGCAGCGACCTTCGACTTCCTCGCGCCCAGGCACCGGATCGGCTGTGCCAAGTCCGAGGATGACGTTGGCCGTTGCGGCAACTGCAGCCGCGTTCCGCTGCTGCAGGCTCAGCCGATCCTCAGCCTCCTGCAACTGGCGATTGAGCAGGCCGGGTTGTGCCGGGCTTTGCAGGGAGGTGGAGCGCTTTTCCAGTGCTATCAGGGCCTGCAGGCGGGCAATATCCTGTTCCGCGATGACGGCCGGTGGTGGCGAGGCGGGCATGATCAGGCTGGCCCCGGATGCCTTTACGCGAAGCAGCAGCTCGTCGAAGCGGGGTATGAGCCACGGGTTAAGCTCCGTCTCGCCGGTATCCAGAATGAGGACCGGCGCCTTGGCCGGGCCGCGCGCCACCCGCTGGAACAGGTCGAAATAACCGCGTTCGATGCCGATCAGCCGGTCAGCACCGGCCCAGAACAGCAGTGCCAGCACGATACACAGCGCCACGCCTGCCGCCCGGTGCGGAATACGGGATTTGTCGCTGTCCCCTGGATGCATTCCAAAATAGTATGCGGATCACGTTCTGCAGGTTGAGACCTGGGTTTGGGTTTCCGCCGGCGGAAGCGGTTTTGCATCCCGAAATGAGCAGCTGTCAGGAGTCCGAAGTTCCCATGGCCAAAGCGCAGAAAGCCTATGTCTGTGGAGACTGTGGTGCCAGCACCACGAAGTGGCAGGGGCAGTGCCCGGCCTGCGCCGCCTGGAATTCCCTGGAGCCCCGCGTGGTCGAGGGTGGTCGTTCCGCGGCGGCCCTGCCCGAAGCCCGCGTCCAGCTGCTGGCGGATGTCGGTGGCGAAACAGTACCGAGAATAAGAACGGGGCTCAATGAACTCGATCGCGCCCTGGGTGGCGGGCTTGTGCAGGGCTCGGCGGTATTGATTGGCGGTGACCCGGGAATCGGCAAGTCGACGCTGCTGTTGCAGGCCGCTGCACGGCTTGAAACCGGCCGGAACACGCTCTATGCGAGTGGCGAGGAGTCGCTGCAGCAGGTGAGCCTGCGCGGTCATCGCCTGGGACTGCCGCTCGACAAAGTCACCGCGATCGCCACCACCCGTGTCGAGGATGTGCTGGCAGCAGTCGAGCAGACGCGTCCCGGTTGCGTGGTTGTCGATTCGATCCAGACGATGGTGACGGACTTGCTGCCATCGGCGCCCGGATCGCCAAACCAGTTGCGCAGCTGTGCGAGCCTGCTGGTCAGGCTGGCCAAGCAGACGGGCATCACGGTCATTCTCGTCGGTCACGTCACCAAGGATGGCCAGATCGCCGGTCCCAGGTTGCTGGAGCACATGGTTGATGTGGTCCTCTACTTCGAGAGCGAGGTCGCAAGCCGGTTCCGTATCCTGCGCGCGGTCAAGAACCGTTTCGGTGCCGCGAACGAAATCGGCATCTTTGTCATGACCGAGGGCGGCATACGCGAGGTCAAGAACCCGTCTGCGCTGTTCGTGTCGCAGCGTACCGATCCGGTACCTGGCAGCGTGGTGACCGCCGTGCACCAGGGAAGCCGGCCATTGCTTGTCGAGGTGCAGGCGCTTGCCGACAAGGGCAGCAGCGGGCCGCCGCGCCGTGTGGCAATCGGGCTCGAGTCCAACCGGTTGACCCTGCTGCTCGCGGTGATGCACCGGCATGCGGGCATTTCCACGCATGCCAGTGATGTGTTCGTCAATGTGGTCGGCGGCGTGCGCATCGCCGAGCCGGCGGCGGATCTGGCAGCCTTGCTGGCCACGATATCGAGCGTGCGTGACCGCTCCTTGCCGCGCGATCTGGTCGTGTTTGGCGAGGTCGGCCTTGCCGGCGAGGTCCGTCCGGTCGCCTATGGCGAGGAGCGCTTGCGCGAGGCGGCCAAGGTCGGTTTTCATCGGGCCCTGGTGCCGCGGGCAAATCAGCCACGCCAGGCCATCGCGGGCATGGAACTCATCGCAGTCGACTGCCTGCAGGACGTCATGCGGGCATTGCCTGCCTTGCAGGCGGCCGCCGGCTGAGCCTCAGACTTCGGGTTGGTCGTCGGGTTGTGGCGGGCGTATGCGTACGGTGCGTATGACGTTATCTCCGGTTTCAGTGATCTCGACCGGGTAGCCGTTCAGCTTCAGAACTGTGCCGCAAGCTGGAAAGGTCTCGAGTTGTTCCAGGATCAGTCCGTTCAAGGTGGTCGGCCCGTCAGTTGGCAGGTGCCAGTCCATCCTGCGGTTGAGTGCCCGGACATTGATTCCGGCATCCACCAGCCACGCATCGGACTTGTCTTCGCGCCGGACCTCGTCGGGGGTTTCGGCGCCATTGCCGGAAAATTCACCCAGGATTTCCTCCAGCAGGTCTTCGATGGTCACCAGCCCCTGTATGTCGCCGTATTCGTCGACGACAAAAGCAGTGCGTTGCCCGCTGCGCTGGAACTGCGCGAGAAGGCCATGCAGCGAGGTACCCTCCGGAATGAAGAACGGTTCATCCATCGTTGATTCGATGACTGTCTTGTCGAGCGAGCCAGTGCCGGCCAGTACCAGTTTGCGGATGTAGAGGATGCCAACCAGGTCTTCGATGCTGCCCCGGAAAACGGGCAGGCGGCTGTGCCGGCTGGTGGTGATGGTGGTGGCGATCTCGTTCCACTCGCCATCGAGATCGATGCCCACCAGCTCGTTGTCGGGAATCATGATCTCGTCGACAGTCATGTCCTCAAGTTCGAGGATCGACATCAGCATGCGCTGGCGCCTGCGCGGGAGTTTCGTGCCCGCGTCAGTCACGATGGTGCGCAACTCCTCCAGCGTCACATGTTGCGGTCCTGACTGGTCGGTGCGTACGCCGAAGATCCGCAGCAAGCCGCTCGAAATCGCGCTGATAAACCAGACCACCGGCAGGGTTGCCTTGAGCAGCACGAAATAGACGATGGCTGCCGGTGGGCCGAAGGTCTCGGCGCGCAGGGCGCCGAGCGTCTTGGGCATGACATCCGTGAACACCATGATCACGAAGGCGAGGCCAATGCTGGCAATGGCGACGCCGCCCGGGCCACCGATGCGCAGCGCCACCATGGTCACCAGAGCCGTCGCGAGCGTATTGGCGATATTGCTGCCGATGAGTATCAGCGAGATCAGGCGGTCGGGACGCGCCAGCAGGCGTTCGGCCAGCCGTGCACCGAGGTGGCCCTGGCGTGCCTTGTGGCGCAGCCGGTAACGGTTGAGCGTCAGGAGCGCTGTTTCGGAGCCTGAGAAGAAGGCTGAGATCAGTAGTAACAGAACAAGAAGCGCGATGAGCGTACTGGCAGACAGGTCGTCGCCCAATGAAGTAGACCTCGTGGCGCAGGGAAGCGGAGGGTCATGGTGACCAATGCATTGCAAGCCTGTCAAGGAACCGGTGTTCGGTACATCAGATCGCCTGAATTGCATACAATCCGCCGGCGGGCGCCCTGCGTGGCGGATTTCAGCAACTTTCCGGGGCTACAAGATGTTTGCCAGTCTTAGCGAGCGGTTACGCGGCGTTCTCGACCAGGTTCGTGGCCGCGGGCGGCTGACCGAAGAAAACATCGAGGACGCGGTGCGCGACGTGCGGCGCGCGCTGATTGAGGCCGACGTTGCGTTGCCAGTCATTCGTGACTTCGTGGCGCGCGTGCGCGAGCGGGCCGTCGGTGCCGAGGTGCTGCGCAGCCTCACGCCCGGACAGGCCTTTATCAAGATCCTGCACGAGCAGTTGACCGCAACCCTGGGCGAAGGGGTCGCCGATCTCAATTTGCGCCATCAGCCCCCCGCGGTCATTCTGCTCGCCGGTTTGCAGGGCGCCGGCAAGACCACGACGGCTGCAAAGCTCGCGGTTTTTATCCGTGAGCGCCTCGGCAAGCGGGCAGGTCTGGCCAGCACCGATACGCAGCGACCGGCAGCCATGCTGCAGCTGGAGCGGCTTGCTGCATCGATCGATGTGCCGTACCTGGCCACACCCCCTGGCCTGGGTCCGCTGGCGATCGCCGAGCAGACGCTCAAGGCAGCCCGGCTGGCGCAGCTGGATGTGCTGATCCTGGATACTGCAGGCCGCAGTCGACTCGACGGCGAGCTGCTCGAAGAAGTGCGCGAGATGAGCCAGCGCACC
>JAHDYN010000132.1 GCA_023383735.1 Gammaproteobacteria bacterium
GGCTGCGAAAAGCGTCGAGCAGGTCATCCACCTGATTCTTCAGCGCCAGCTTGGTCATCATGCCGATGGCTTTGGTTTCGCGCAGCCGCGCTTCCAGCCCGGCCAGATCGAGTGGCGGCGCTGCAGGCGGTGTGGCAACGACCGGTGCCGGCGGGCGCGATGCCTGCACGGGTCCGGCCGCCGGCACAGCTGCCCTGGCGGCAGGCGCAGTGGTCCTGGGCTTCACTGCCGCCGGCGGTGGACTCGCTGGTGCCGGTGCAGATGCCGGCGCCGGCGCCGGCTCAGCTACCGCTGCGCTGGGCGCAGACACCGGCTTGCTTACCGGCGCTTCCTTTAGCGCTGCTGGCCTGAGCGCTTCAGGCTCCGGCGGCGTTGGCCCGTCTTCAGCAGCGGGCGTTGTCGCAGCGACTTCCGCTGCCGAAGGCAGCGAAGCAGTGGCCGGAAGCTGTGCGCTATCGGCCGCCGACGGTGCCGGCGCCTGTTGCGCAGGCGTACATCCCGAAAGGAGCAATACGGCGACAGCGCTGATGAGCAGCAGGATCCTGTTCATATAAACAGATAGAACCGCATTTGAGGGCAAGAGACAACTCCATGCCGGACAGAACCGGTATTGATCCCGACCCTCCCCCGGCCATTGGGTAGCATAAGGCCCTTGTAGCGCAAACCCGGAGTGGTAGTGGACATGAACAAGCTCAGTGGCAAGACCATCTGGATCACCGGCGCTTCCTCGGGCGTCGGTGAGGGCATGGCAAAGGTGTTTCACCGCGAAGGTGCCGACCTCATCCTCTCTGCGCGCCGCATCGCCGAACTGGAACGCGTCAGGGCGGCGTGCACGCAGGGTCCGGGGAGTGTGCGGCTGCTACCCTTCGATATCGTCGACGCCAGCCAGCGCGAGAAAGCGGCGCAGGAAGTGCTCAGCAGCCATCCGCGGCTGGACATGCTGGTAAACAACGCCGGCATCGGCCAGCGTGCGGCCGCGAAGGACACGCTGCCCGAAGTCGAACGACGCATCATGGAGGTGGACTTCTTCGCGCCGGTGGCACTGACCCGGCTGGTACTGCCGCGCATGATCGAGCAGAAGAGCGGCCATCTGGTCGTGACTTCCTCCGTCGCGGGCAAACACGCGGTCCCGCATCACAGCGCCTACTGTGCAGCAAAACATGCCTTGCACGGCTACTTCGATACCCTGCGCATCGAGCACCTGGCCGACCACATCGACGTCACCCTGCTGGTAATCGCCGGCATCAAGAGCGATGTCTACGAACATGCACTGACTGCCGACGGCTCCGAGTATGGCTTGAGCATAGGCGGCGACGGGACCAGCATGAGCGCCGAGGACTGTGCAGAACAGGTCGTGGACGGCCTGCTGAGGCGGGACTTCGAAACCGTCATCGGCATCGAGATGGCGCTGCAGGCGCTGCGGATCAAGGACAAGGATCCCGCCGCATTCGTCCAGCGGATGGCCGGCATGATGAAGTGGCTGGAAAAGCCCTCCCCGTGAGTCCGGCAACCTTTCCCGTCACTGGCGCCACCGACGGCATCGGCAAGGCAACGGCGCTGGTCTTTTTCTAGTGTGCCAACTCCGGGGCCGTTGCGGCGGGTTCGTCAGGGCCCTCCCAGCCTCCGCCCAGCGCCTTGAACAATGCCACCAGGTCAAAGGCGGCGGCGCTGTGGGTACGGGCGTAGGCAGCCTCGGCATCATGCAGCACCCGCTCCTCGGCAAGCAGATCGGCAAGCGCGATGTCGCCGGCATCCAGGCGCATCTGTGCATGACCGTAGCTGCGCTGCGCGGCTCGCACGGCGGAATGCCGGCTTTGCACCGCATCCAGGCCATAACGATAGTTGCCAAGCGCGCGCTCCGCATCGCCCAGCGCAGCCAGCACAGTCTGCTCATAGGCGACCGCCGCCTGCAGCTGACGTGCCTCGCTGACGTGAATCTCCGCACGGACCCGACCCCCGTCGAACATGCGCCAGGAGATCAGCGGCATGATCGAAAAGGCCTGGCTGGCGGAGTCGAACAGACTGCCTGAATCCAGCGACTGAAAACCGCCGCCAGCACCGATCGAGAGCTTCGGAAAAAGTTCTGCGGTCACCATACCGATATTGGCGGTGCTTGCAGCCAGGCGGCGCTCGGCCGCACGCACATCGGGCCGGCGCCGCAACACGTCGGCGCGTTCGCCCACCGGCATGGGCACCAGCATGAGTTCCGGCATGGTGGTATCGAGCAGCGACAACTCGCGTTCCGGCGGCGCGCCAAGCAGCACGCCCAGGCCCAGAGCCGCGCTGCGCAGCCGTGCCTGGATGCCAGGCAGGCTGGCAGCGGCAACGGCCAGACGTGTTTGTACCGTGTCGACATCGGCCTGCGCCACATCACCCTCGTCAAAACGCCTTCGAACGAGATCCAGGGTCTGCTGCAGGGTCTCCACCGATGCCTCGCGTGCTGCCAACTCGCGCTGCGCGCCCCTGAGGGCGAAGTAGCTGCGGGCGACTTCGGCGACGACGCTGATGCGCACATCGTTGGCATCGGCCTGTGCAGCCTCGACACTGGCCTCGGCGCTTTCCACCGTGCGCCGGGTTCTGCCAAAAAGGTCGATTTCCCAGGCGGCATCGAAGCCGGCCTCGTAGATCGTCTGGTCGCGCTCGATTCCGTACATGGAACCGATCGGTAACGGCCCGTTTTCGCTCTGTCGACGTCGGGTCACACTGCCGCCGGCGTCGACGACCGGCGTATAGCCACCGCCGGCCCGGTCACGCAAGGCGCGTGCCTCACGGATACGTGCCTCGGCCTGATGCAGGTCGAGGTTATCGGCCAGGGCGGCCGCCACCAGTCGATCGAGGGTGGGGTCGCCCAGTGAGGTCCACCAGGCTGCCAGGTCCGGCTGCTCGCCCACGGCATCGGCAGGCAACGTCCAGCTCCCGCCCATGTCGGCCAGCGGCGGCTCGCGATAGTCGGGCCCCACGGCGCAGGCACCGGACAGCAACGCGCCCAGCACGGCGACCCCGGTGCGGATCGCAATGCGCCGGACAAGCGACGGGCATGTCATGGCAACTCCCTCATGTTGGCTCCCGGCTCACTGCAGGCGGCTCCGGACGAATACGGTGGCCGCCGCCAGCGTCACCAGCGCGATCAGCGCCAGCGGCCAGGTATTGGCGACGATGTCGGAAACCGGCATCGCCTTCAGGAATGTACCCTCAACGATGATCAGGAAATGCGTGAGCGGAATCGCCTGCGCCATCCACTGCAACACCATCGGCATATTCTCCACCGGGGTACCAAAGCCGGACATCAGCACCGCGGGTACGCCGATCACAAAGCTGCCGAGGATGGCCTGCTGCTGTGTCGTCGAGACCGAGGAGACCATCAGGCCGATCCCTACCACTGACAGGATGAACAGCAGCAGACTCGGCAGCAGCAGCCAGAACGAGCCCTCGAAAGGCACACCGAACACCAGCCGCGCCGCAGCGATCATCATCAGCCCCAGTGAAACGCCGATGGCCATCGCGGGCATGGTCTTGGCAACGATGATTTCCAGCGTGGTGGTCGGCGAAACCAGCAACTGGTCGAAGGTGCCGAGCTCGCGCTCGCGGGCGATCGACAGCGCAGTGATCATCAGCGCGCTGAAAAAGACCAGGACGCCTGACAGGGCTGGTACCACGAACCAGCGGTAGATCAGATTGGGATTGAACCAGTTGCGGACGATGACGGGAGATGCGCTGCGCAGATCCCTTCTGGCGTCGGCGCCGACACCGGCTGCGATGGCAGTCAGGTAGCCGACCGTGATCTGGCTGGCGTTGCTGCGCCGGCCATCGGCGATGACCTGTACAGTCCCGGTACCTCCGGCAGCAATGTTGCGCGAAAAGTCCGGGCCCATATCAAGTCCGGCGATGACCTTGCGCCCATCGATCAGCTCGCGCAGCTCGTCGCGGCTGCGCACGGTGTGTACCTCGCTGACGAAGTCGGCGGCACCTGCACGTGCCACCAGTTCATGCGACCAGCGGCCGGCATCGCGGTCGAGGACGGCGATATGCGCGTTGCGCACCTCCAGGGTGGTGGCAAAGGTGAAGATCACCAGTTGCAGCAGCGGCGGCGCGAAGACCACAAGACGGCTGCGCGGGTCGCGCAGGATGCTGAGGAACTCCTTGACGACCTGCGCGCGGAGGCGGGCATTGGCGACGGTCCTTAACAGGCTGCGCATCGCTCAGGGCTCCAGGTTCTTGCGCGTCTTGCTTGTCGCGATCACGAAGAAGAACAGGCCGATCACCGTCATCGCCGCCAGATCCGGCAGAAATACCGGCCAGACATCGCCGGACAGAAACACCGTTTGCAATGAGCGGACGAAGTAGCGCGCCGGTATCACGTAGGTAATCGCCTGGATCCACGACGGCATCGCATCGATCTCGAACAGAAAGCCCGACAGCAGGAAGGCTGGCAGGAAACCGGAGAACAGCGCGATCTGCGAAGCGAGAAACTGGTTCCGGGTGACGGCCGAGATCAGCAACCCCTGGCCAAGCGCGGGAATCAGGAACACGGCTGACAGCGTCAGCAGCGCCAGCAGTGAACCGCGCAACGGCACTTCAAAAACGAGGGTCGCGAGCGCCGCAGAACCCACCGTCGCGACCATGCCCAGCGCGAAGTACGGCAGCAGTTTGCCGATCAGGATCTCCAGCACCGAGGCCGGCGTCGACAGCACTGCTTCCATCGTCCCGCGCTCCCATTCGCGTGCGATCACAAGCGCGGTCAGCAAGGTGCCGATGATGGTCATGACGATGGCGATCGCGCCGGGTACCAGTGCACGACGACTCTCGAGCTCGGCGTTGAACCAGTAACGCGGCTCCAGATTGATGGCCGATGCACACGCAGCGCCGCCGCGAGCCGCCAGCCAGGACTGCACAATACCCTGGCTGTAGTTGGCGACGAAAATGGCCGTGTTCGGCAGTGATCCGTCGGTGATCACCTGCACCAGCGACTGCGGCACCTGCGATGCGAGACGGCGCTCGAAATCCTGAGGAATCACGACGAAGCCGCGCAGCTTGCCGGACACGACCTGGTCAGCGACTTCACGGCGGTCTCGCGCCGCGGTGACTTTCAGGTAGCGGGTGCCGGCAAATGCGGCGGCCAGCTCCTGGGCCGCAGCGCCATCGGCTTCCAGCACGACACCGATGCGCACCTCGCGCACATCCAGCGACACCGCATAGGCAAACAGGAACAGCAGCACCACCGGCAGGACGAAGGCGATCAGGATGGTGGATGGATCACGCATCGCCTGCAGGCTTTCCTTGCGCACCAGTGCGAGGAGACGCTGCCAGTCGAACTTGCGGCTGGCCCGTTCTCCCGGGGCAGCGGCAGAGCCGATCCCGATGGCTTCGTTGTTCATGTCACGGCCTCTGCAGCCACGCGCGCCTCATCCTCCATGTCCGCCGACTCAACCAGATGGATAAAGGCATGCTCCATGGTCGGATCGGGGTGCCTGTCGCTACGGGAATCGCGCTTGAGCGCATCGGGCGTATCGAGCGCAATCAGCCGGGCGCGGTACATCATCGCCACGCGGTCGCAGTACTCGGCCTCATCCATGAAATGGGTGGTGACCATGATCGTCACCCCCTTGCGCGCCAGGCCGTTGATATGGGTCCAGAACTCGCGCCGGGTGATCGGATCGACGCCGGAGGTTGGCTCATCGAGGAACAGTACCGGTGGGCGGTGCATCAGCGCGCAGGCCAGGGCCAGACGCTGCCTGTAGCCCAACGGCAGCGAGTCCGGCGACGTAGCCAGGTATTGCCCGAGATCAAAGGTTTCGATCATTTCGTCGATGGTCTCACGCTTGCCCGGCCCTTCCAGGCCATACACGCCGGCAGAGAATTCGAGGTTCTGCCGTACCGACAGCAGACCGTAGAGGGAAAACTTCTGCGCCATGTAGCCAAGCCGGTTTTTTGCCTCACCGGTGGCGTGCCGCAGGTCGAGCCC
>JAHDYN010000133.1 GCA_023383735.1 Gammaproteobacteria bacterium
TGTAACGCGACTCTTCTGAACTGCCATTGCAGATCTCCTGATGGTTCAATCATTGCCCGACTGGTCATTACGCCCCAGCAAAGCCGCCAATCCTGCCAGCGGACGACGGGTGGGCTCTGCAGCCTCCGCTTCACCACTGACACTCAGTCCCCTGGCGTCCCACCCCGCGGGCGCCACACAGTGCTGCCCTTCCCCATGACGCGGGGCCAGCGGCAGCGCTGCCAGTATCTCGTCCTCCACGACCTCGTCCGGCAGCAGTTCCCCGTTGGCCAGCAGCAGGACATCGAGGGGGTCGGCCAGCGCCTCTGCCTCCCGATCCATACGTACCATGGTCAGACGGACATCGACATTTACCGGCCAGTCCAGCGCCTTCAGGCACCGCTGACATGCGACAACGACGGAGCCACCGACGATCAGGTGCAGCTGCGGGTGTCCTTCCGTACCCGGCTGAAATGCCAGCGCCGCCTGCAGTTCCGGCAACGGCTCTGTCACCGGCCCATCTGCTGCAGCCGCAAGGCTCGCCAGACGCGGCAGGGATGCGACCGGAAAACAGAACTCCAGTTGCGCCTGCCGGGCTACCAGATCCTCAATTTCAACCGATCCGATACGCCTGGCTGTCATGGCGGCGCCAATGATAGGTAGCGTCTCGGGGTGTGTCAAAATCATCTGCTGCTTCGTCCGCGTCATAATCCGGCCTTTGGCCCGCAGTCAACTCAGGAAGTTCCATGTATGGGCAAGCGCCCCGGCGTGCTTCTGGCCTCCCGATCACCTTATCGGCGTGAATTGCTGGGGCGATTGGTCGACACCTTTGAAGCCCGCGCACCCGAGGTCGACGAA
This sequence comes from Gammaproteobacteria bacterium, assembly GCA_023383735.1. Classification (GTDB taxonomy): domain Bacteria; phylum Pseudomonadota; class Gammaproteobacteria; order Steroidobacterales; genus SHZI01. The sequence goes on from JAHDYN010000133.1 coordinate 838, forward strand.
ACCCCCCTGCCGGGCGAACCCCCCGCAACGCTGGCGCAACGGCTGGCCCGGCTGAAAGCCACTGCCGGCGCGGCAATTGGGCCTGCTGCCGTGGTCATAGGCAGTGACCAGGTTGCCGCTCTCGGCACACAGATACTGGGCAAGCCGGGCTCCGCGGAGCGGGCTGTCAGCCAGTTACTGCAATGCTCCGGACAAACCGTCGCCTTCCATACGGCCGTCTGTGTCCTGGCACCCGGAAGCAGCACCCCGCTCGAATACCTGGACACGACACAAGTACAGTTCCGCAAACTGACAGAAGCCCTGGCCAGGCGCTACGTCGCTGCCGACCAGCCGCTGGACTGCGCGGGGAGCTTCAAGGCGGAGCGCCGCGGGGTGATGCTGTTTGAAAGGATCGACAGCTGCGATCCCACGGCGATCCAGGGTCTGCCGCTGATCTGGCTGGCCCACGCCCTGCAGCAGTGCGGCGTCGAGATCGTATAAGCCGGTACTCTGTCCGGCTCAGGTTGCCAGGCGCGCCGGCGCTACCCTGATTCGATCCAGCGGGCCGGTGAGGTCCTCGCCGAGGGGCGCTTCGATGGTGAGCGGGCCGTTGTGGGGACTTATGAATGCCAGCGACCGCGCATGCAGGAAGAGGCGCCGCAGATTGTAATTCGCCACCACCGGATCGTCGGCAACACCATAACGCTCATCGCCGGCGACCGGATGTCCGATGGATGCCGCATGCACCCGGATCTGGTGGGTGCGGCCGGTGGTCAGGTGCACCTCGACCAATGCCGCTTCAGCGAAGCGCTCCAGCGGCACGAAATGGGTCAAGGCTGTCTTGCCACCCGCATCCACCCGCACGTGGCGCTCGCCGCCTCGCCGCTCATCGGTGACCAGCGGAGCATCCACGGTGCGCGCGCGGCCGGGCCAGCGGCCGATCAGCAGCGCCAGATAGCGCTTGTCGATGCTCCCGTCACGGAACTGCGCATGCAGGGCGCGCAGCGCGCTGGCCCGCCTTGCCACCAGCAGGCATCCGCTCGTATCCCGATCAAGACGATGCACGAGTTCCAGGTGTTCACGGGGACCGCGAACCGCGCGCAGCAATTCGATGGCACCGAGACTGATGCCGCTGCCGCCGTGTACAGCCAGGCCGGACGGCTTGTTGAGAACCAGCAGATCCTGGTCCTCGTACAGGATGCACTCGGTGATCCAGTCGGCGCGGACCCGCGAAACCGGCAACGGCGTCCGCGCATCGGCCAGACGAACCGGGGGGATGCGAACCTCATCGCCGGTATTCAGCCGGTAGCCGGCCTGAACCCGTCGGCTGTTGACGCGGACCTCGCCACCGCGAATCAGGCGGTAGACGTGGGCACGCGGTACGCCCTTCAGACGGGTCAGCAGGAAGTTGTCGAGACGGCGCCCGGCCTCTTCGCTGGTCGCCGTGACGCGCTCCACCCGGGGCGCTTCGGCGGTCACGGGAATTCCTGTATCGGCAAGGGCTTAAGCCTCGAATCGCATTGCTGGGGCGAATTGTCGCTGCTATAGTAATCGACTGCTAGGCCAAGCGTCGCCGACTGTCAAGTCCAAGCGCTGTCTTCGCCCGCGAGGGTCGCCGGTTGCGATCCGATCTAACGATAGGGCTATCGGTGACGTATCACACCCCGATAGATCCACGGCCCGCGTTGAGGCGGGCCACGAGCGGGCCTCCTGCTGGTGCGGATCAAAAATCCTTCCAGAGTCGGTCAGGCGAGAATTCCAGGAATCTGAAGAGTGACACCAATCGATCACCGCAGAATGGAATCCGGGCACTTCGCCCCAGGGTACTGCAGCACTCCACGTGGTGCGGCTACCGGCGGGCCACTGTTGCGTGCCCGAAAGCCAGACCGTTCGCACCCGGGTTGCCCAGGTACTGTCACGCGTACTTGCGAGTATGTAAGGGTTTATGAAGAGAATGCTTGTCAATGCAACTCAGGAAGAAGAGTTGCGCGTAGCGATGGTCGATGGCCAGCGCCTTTTTGATCTGGATATAGAGAGCCAGTCCCGGGAACAGAAAAAAGCCAACATCTACAAAGGCCGGATCACGCGGGTCGAGCCCAGCCTCGACGCGGCGTTCGTCGAGTATGGCAGCGACCGCCATGGCTTCCTGCCGCTGAAGGAAATCTCCAGGGAATACTTCATCGCCGAACCTGCGGCGGGTTCCCGCATCAACATCCGCGATGTGCTCCGCGAGGGGCAGGAGATCGTCGTCCAGGTTGAAAAGGAAGAGCGGGGCAACAAAGGCGCCGCCCTCACCACCTATATCAGCCTCGCTGGCCGTTTCATCGTCCTGATGCCCAACAACCCGGGGGCCGGCGGCGTTTCCCGGCGCATGAGCGGTGATGACCGCGACGAGATGCGCGAAACCCTCAACGAGATCGGTGTCCCCGAGGAGATGGGCATCATCGTCCGGACCGCCGGTGTCGGCCGCTCTGCCGAAGAGCTCAAGTGGGACATGGACTACCTGCTGGGCATCTGGGAAGCCATCAAGAAGGCGGTGGTATCCCGCCCTGCCCCGTTCCTGATCTTTCAGGACAGCAACGCCATCATCCGGGCACTGCGCGACCACCTGGCCAACGATGTCGGCGAAATCCTGATCGACGACGAGAATGCCTATGAAGAGGCGCGGCAGTTCGTCGAACGGGCCATGCCGCAGAACCTGCGCAAGCTCCGCCACTACACCGATCCGGTACCCCTGTTTACCCGCTTCCAGATCGAAAGCCAGATCGAGTCGGCGTTTTCCCACAACGTCGACCTTCCCTCCGGTGGAAGTATCGTCATCGATCACACCGAGGCACTGGTTTCAATCGACATCAACTCGGCCCGTGCAACCAAGGGCGGGGACATCGAAGCGACTGCCTTTGCCACCAACCTGGAAGCTGCCGACGAGATCGCGCGCCAGTTGCGCCTGCGTGACCTCGGTGGACTGATCGTCATCGACTTCATCGACATGGGACCGCAGCGCAACCAGCGGGACGTCGAGAACCGGCTGCGCGACGCCGTACGCATGGATCGGGCACGCGTGCAGATCGGCAAGATCTCGCGTTTCGGCCTGCTGGAGATGTCACGCCAGCGCCTTCGGCCGTCGCTCGGCGAATCAGCCCACCAGCCCTGCCCGCGCTGCAACGGCATGGGATCGATACGCAGCGTGGAGTCGCTGGCACTGGCCGTGCTGCGCCTGGTCGGTGAGGAAACCCGCAAGGACCGCACTTCCAGGGTCATCGCACAGCTGCCGGTTGCCGTTGCCAATTATCTGCTCAACGAAAAGCGGGAGTGGATTCGCGCCATCGAGGCGCGCGACAACCTGCAGGTCGTTCTGGTTGCCAATCCCGATCTCGAAACACCGAACTACTCGATCCGCCGCGTGCGCGACGACCAGTTGTCGCTGCCGGAGAATTCAGCCGTCAGTTATCAGCTTGCCGCACAGGCGACCGAGGACACCGCCACAGGCGATGAACTGGCAGCCCCCAGGCCACAACCACAGGCCCCGGCCGTGGCAAGCATTCTGCCGGGTGCGGCAGCGCCCTCACCCGTGCCACAGGAAGCGACTGTGGTTGCCGTTGCCACTCCGGGTATCCTGACACGCCTGCGTAACTGGTTGTTCGGCAGCAGTGCGCCGGCCGCCGAAACTGAAAGCAGCCACAGCGGCAGCCACCGCCGGCCACGCTCCGATCCATCGGCGCAGCGCAGCCGTGGCGACGGCCGTTCACAGAGCCGTGCCCGTGCCCCCGGTGGCGACCGCTCTGGCCAGCGGCGTGGCAACCGTCCGCCGCGCCGCGACCAGCGCGACGGCGAGAACAGCCAGCGCAACCAGGACACCAGCCGGCCACCCGATCCCCGTGCGGCTTCCGAACCGCGCGAGAACGATAACCGGCGACCGGAACAACGCGACAACGATACCCGTCGCACCGAGAGCGCGCCCGGCGAGAACCGCCAGGCTGAAGCTCGCAACGGCGGCAATGAACAACGCGGAAACGCAGGCAACCGCAGCGAGCGAGCGAGGCGCGGACGTCGTCGGCGCGGTGGCGGCAACCGGGACAACCAGGGTGAAACTCAAGCCGGCAACCCGGGATCGTCATCGGAACCGGCAAGCAACGGAATCGACCATCAGGCTGACACTCCAGTGGCACCGCGCGTGCCGGGCTCCGGGGAGCCAGCCAAGGCCCCGGTGTCGGCACCGGTTCAGACGCCGCCGGCTGCCTCGACGACAGCGCCAGCGCCGACGCCCATGCCAGCCGCCGCACCAGCACCGGCGCCATCAGCACCAGCACAGGCACCGACACCATCAGCGCCAGCCGCCGCACCAGCGCCAGTGGCGCCAGCACCGGCGCCATCAACACCAGCACAGACACCATCAGCGCCAGCTGCAGCGCCAGCACCGGTGGCACCAGCAGCGCAGCAACCGGCGGCCGTCAGCAGTTCAACCACACACACGGTGTGGACGAACCGCGACGACGCGCGCCCGGAGGCCGACAGGGACGCCTGACATCAGGCTGATGAAGGATTGTGCCCGGCAAGTCGCCGGGCCTTTTCTGCGCTGAGGCGCTCGATCTCATCGAGCAGGCCGGCCATGGATTCCTCAACCATGTCGAGCACGCGCTCGAAGCCGGTGCTGCCACCGTAGTAGGGGTCGGGAATACTGCGGGGCGTGCGCTCCGGGGCGTATTCCAGCAGCAGACGGATTTTCCCGTGGTACTCCTCGGCCGCCGTTTCGAGCAGTGCGGCGCGGTTGTCTTCGTCCATCACCAGCAGCAGATCGAAGCGGATGAAATCCACAGCCTCCACCTGACGGGCCTGCAGTTTCGAGATATCCACACCACGGCGCAGTGCTGCGGCCTGCGCCCGCGGATCAGGCGCCGCACCCTCGTGGTAGCCATGCGTGCCTGCCGAGTCCACCTCCACCGGCAAGGCCAGCTGGCGCGTGGCCAGTCGCTGGCGAAGCACCCCCTCCGCCATCGGCGAGCGGCAGATATTGCCCATGCAGACGAGGAGAACGCGGAGCGTTTCGGGAGCCGGTTGCGGCTTGCTGCGCCAGGGAAACCTCATGCTGTGGCACCTCTTGCCTGCATGAACTCCAGCGCGCGCTGCAGATCCTCC
>JAHDYN010000134.1 GCA_023383735.1 Gammaproteobacteria bacterium
TGCGCAGCTACAAGCAGCTGCCGGTCAACTACTACCAGATCAACACCAAGTTCCGCGACGAGATCCGGCCGCGCTTCGGCGTGATGCGTGCCCGCGAGTTCGTGATGAAGGACGCCTACTCCTTTCACCTCGATCAGGCTTCCCTGGACGAGACCTACGAGCGCATGGCCGACGCCTATACGCGCATCTTCACGCGGCTCGGCTTGCGCTTCCGCAAGGTCGATGCCCATGGCGGCGAGATCGGCGGCTCGAAGTCACAGGAGTTCCACGTGCTCGCAGACTCCGGCGAGGACCAGATCGCCTGGTGCGAAGGCGACAGCTTCGCCGCCAACGTGGAGCTGGCACCGGCCCTGCCGCCGCGCGCTGCACGGCCGGCCGCAACGGCCACGCTGAACCGCGTACCGACGCCCGGCGTGCGCAGCATCGACGAGGTCGCTGCCTGCCTGAAAACCGTCGCGCAGCAATGCCTGAAAACCCTGATCGTGACCGGCAGCGAAGGCGGGCTCGTCGCGCTGTGCCTGCGCGGCGATCACGAACTCAACCCGCTCAAGGCCGAGCGCCTGCCCGGCGTCGCCAGGCCCCTGCAGATGGCGGCACCGGAACGCGTACTCGCGGAACTCGGCGCACCGGTCGGGTCGCTGGGACCGGTCGGCCTCAGCATCCCGCTGTATGCCGATCACAGCGCTCTCGCCATGGCCGATTTCGTCTGCGGCGCCAATACCGCCGATACGCACCTGGTCGGCGTCAACTGGCAGCGCGACCTGGCGGAGCCGCCCGCGCACGACCTGCGCAACGTCGAGGCGGGCGACCTGAGTCCGGGCGGCGGCGGCACCCTGTCCATTGCGCGCGGCGTCGAGGTGGGGCATATCTTCCAGCTCGGTGACAAGTACAGCCAGAGCATGCAGGCGACCGTGCTCGACCAGGACGGCAAGGAACGCGTCATGACCATGGGCTGTTACGGAATCGGCGTGTCGCGCATTCTCGGCGCAGCCATCGAGCAGAACCACGATGCCAACGGCATCATCTGGCCGGAGCCGATGAGCCCTTACGATGTGGTGCTGATCGAACTGAATCCGAAAAAGTCCGAATCCGTCACGGCAGCAGCACGGCAGCTGTACAAGGATCTGCAGACAGCCGGCCTTGAGGTACTGTTCGATGACCGCGACGCACGGCCCGGCGTGAAGTTTGCAGACGCCGACCTGGTGGGCATCCCGCACCGTATCGTGGTGGGCGAACGGGGCGTCAAGGACGGCAAGGCCGAGTACCGGCACCGGCAGACCGGTGCAGAGGAGCAAACCGCACTTGAAGACGTGGTGGAATTCCTGCGCAGCCGGCGGCACGCCGCTGCCTGAAGCCGGCGCGGGCGTGCTGTTCCCGCTGGCAGCACTGCTGCTCATCGGCCTGCTCGCATCCGGTGCAGGCAATGCAGCCAGCCAGGAGCGCGATCCTGCCCTGCGCCAGCGTCTTGAGGCCGCGCTCGCCGAACCGGTGAGCTTCGAGGACCGCTACGAGGCAGAGGTCTGGCTGACCGACATGGCCGGGCGCCTGGCGCGCAAGGTGCCCGACCCGGACGAACGCATCGAGATCCTGGAAGCAGTGCATCGCGAGGCGGTGCGCGCGAAGCTGCCGCCGGAAATGGTGCTGGCGGTGATCGACGTGGAGAGCGGCTTTCAGCGCTATGCAGTCTCGCGGGCCAATGCCCAGGGGCTGATGCAGATCATGCGCTTCTGGCTCAAGGAACTGGATATGCCGGGCCACTCCCTGCTCGACATCCAGGACAACATCCGCATGGGCTGCACGATCCTGCGTTACTACTACGACATGGAAAACGGCAACTGGAATCGCGCGCTCGCGCGCTACAACGGCAGCCTCGGCAGCCAGAAATATCCCCAGCTGGTATTCGAGCGGCTGCAGTCGCGCTGGTACAAGCAGTAACAGGCGCCAGTCATCCCGTACGAAAATCAGCCAGCGCCGCGTAAGCCTCCGCCGCTTCATCGCGGGCCTCGACCGCGTCCACACGGGCCCGGGGCGGCCCTTGCCGCAACCAGTCACCCAGTTGCGCGAGCGCTGCGAGGCTGCCCAGCGCCAGGACCTCGACCCGGCCATCCGGCAGATTCTTCGCCCAACCGCGCAACTGCAACTGATCGGCCTGGCGCGCTGTGCTCGCACGAAAGAACACGCCCTGCACCTTGCCGGAAACCAGGAAGCGACGACAGATGACTGCTGACATCCGCGCAGAATACCAGCGGGACACGATTCGCTGTAACCTGCCCGCATGAGCGAGATACTCGTCCTCTACTATTCAAGAAACGGTTCCGTGGCCGCTCTCGCGAGCCAGGTTGCCCGGGGCATCAACGGGGTTGCCGGGGTCAGCGCCTGCCTGCGCACGGTTCCGCCCGTCACGACCGGAACCAGCACGCGATTGCCGGAGATTCCTGCCGAAGGCGCGCCCTATGCCACGAGCAGCGACCTGCAGCGCTGCGACGGACTGGTGCTCGGCAGCCCGACACGTTTCGGCAACATGGCCGCGGCACTCAAGTTTTTCATCGATGGCACCGGCAGCGAGTGGCTGGCCGGCACCTTGCGTGGCAAGCCGGCCGGCGTGTTCACGTCCAGCAGCTCGTTGCATGGCGGACAGGAAAGCACCTTGCTGAGCATGGCGCTGCCGCTCCTGCATCACGGCATGGTGCTGGTCGGCATTCCCTATTCGGAAAATGCACTGTCGACCACACGCGGCGGCGGCGGCCCCTACGGCGCAAGCCACTTCGCGCCGGATGGCGGCCAGATCGATACCACGCCCGACGAGGCGCGCATCGCGCAGCACCTGGGCCGGCGCGTTGCCGAAGCAGCACTGCGCCTCAAGGGCTGGGAGCGCTGACGCTCAGCCGCCGAGCACCTGCCGCACGAAGGGAATCGTCAGGCGTTTTTGTGCTGCCAGTGCCGCACGATCGAGTGTGTCGAGCAGGCGAAACAGCTCGGCGCTGCTGCGCCCGACCCGCGCAAGCAGGTAACGGCCGGTTTCGGCCGGCAACTCGAAGCCCCTGAAGTTCGCGCGCATCTGCAGGGCGCAAAGACGGCCCTCGTCATCGAGCGCCTGCACTCGAAATGTCGCGCCCGATTTCAGACGCGAAGCGAGGTCTGCCAGTCCCACCGCGGTTTCGACCGGCGATCCGCTGCTGGCCACCACCAGGTTGCCGCCGCTGGCCCGCAGTTCTTCGTAGAGCCGGAACAGCGCACGCTCCCATTCGGGCTGAAGGGCCACCGCCGGCAGATCGTCGAGACAGACCAGGTTCAGCGCGCCCATTCCTTCCAGGAAGCCGACCGGCAGCGCCGGGGTCGCGCCGAGCGGTACATAGGCGGCGCGGCGCCCTGCCTCATCGGCCAATGCCACCGCTGCCTGCAGCAGATGCGACTTGCCATGTCCGGGCGGTGCCCATATCCAGAGCGGCGGTTGCCCGGCGCCCGTCGCAGCGGCCCGCAACTGGTGGACCAGCAGTTCGTTGCCCGCAGCATGAAAACTCGCGAATACCGCGTGATCGGCCAGGCGGACTTCGAGCGGCAGCTGCTGCACGACCCTCAGCCCCGCGACCGGAGCGCCCGGCCCGACCAGCGCACGACGTAGTCGAGTCCGCTGACCGTGGAGGTCACGAACACGCCGGCTCCGGCGATGATCAGGAATTCGGCCGGCGGCAGACCGGCCATGCGATTGCCGATCACGGCCAGCACGTAGAGCAACTGGATACCGGTATTGATCTTGCTCGCCACCGAAGGCTCCGGCTGCACCGGCTCGACCAGCCACTGGTACACCACACCGCCGCTGACGATCACCAGGTCGCGGACGATGACCACCACGGTCAGCCACACGGGCACCAGCCCGGTCATCGACAGGGCCACGAATACGGAAACCAGCAGCAGCTTGTCAGCCAGCGGATCCAGCAATCCACCCAGCCGGCTCTGCCAGCTGAAACGCTTGGCCAGAAACCCGTCCAGCCCGTCCGATATGCCGGCAAGCAGAATCAGGCCCAGCGCAAGCAGGTAGCGGCTGTCGATCAGCGCCATGATGATGGGCCAGACCAGCACGATCCGCACGACGCAGATCAGATTGGGGATATCGGCCGCCCGCAAGAACCGCCCGCGCTCAGGGGACCCTGCCATGCCGGTCAGGGCGCGCTGCCGAGCCGGTAGACCATGTCGGCCGCGCCGACATCGATCGAGCCGGCCGGCGCAACCGGCACCAGCACAGCCTTCAGCGCCAGCGCATCGCGCAACTGCGATGCGCCACCGCGAACGGTCAGCTCATAGACAATGCGGTCGCCACGCAGGCTGGCGATATCCAGCGTCTCGATCACTCCGACACTGCGCAGGTGGTCCTGCAAGCGACCGTAGTCGGCAAAGCTGTTGACGCCGAGCACCTCGAGGCGCAGCCGGCTGCTCGCCGCCGCGGCAACCGCATAGCGGGCCGCCAGCTGATCGGCAAGCTGGTGCACGCCCTGCGCCGCATCACCCTGCCATTCGCTGCGCCCGTTGTCGTCGAGCAGGGTCCAGCGCCATGCAGCGGTACCCGATACGGGCGCACGCTGCCCCACGAGGATCAGGTCGGTACCCAGCCGGGCCGCTTCGGCCCGGGCAAGCTCCAGCCCGTCCCCGCCCGCATCCGGCGCGCCTTCCGGCGACAGCGACAGGGCCACCGGCAGACCACGACTGGCAGCCGTATCGAGCACCAGTTGTCCCTCACTGGCCAGCGCGCCGGGCACCGGCACGCCGGCAGCATCCAGCGGTGCAGACAGGCCCACGAGCATGACCAGCGTCACGGGCCGCTCGTCTGCCCAGACCGGCAGGTTGGCGGTATCGAGTCGGCGACGGAGAGCCAGCGGATCGAACTGCACGCGCAGCGAACCGCCATCGGCAAGCTGATACTGGCTGACCAGCACGGTGGCACTGCCGATCGCCGCCCGCACCCCCGGATTGGCCAGCGGATCGCGCCGCCCGGTCAGTTTGACCAGCACCTCGGCGAGCGCACGGGAGAAGGCGTCGTCGAGACCGGCGCTGCTGGTTTCGGTCACCGGAACCTGCGCGACGTAGAGATCCGGAACCGTTGCCGCGAAACCCTGTGCCTGCAGCAGCACACCGGCAAGCAGCACCAGCAGCTTGCGGCGCCTGAGCGGTGACTTGCATGGGTCCGTGGCCTGGGAGCTGTTCATTTCCACTATTATAGCCACCCCCAGACCGAGCTCCGCGCCATGACGAACAGCAAAAGCCTGACCTACAAAGATGCCGGTGTCGATATCGATGCCGGCGACGAACTCGTCGAGCGCATCAAGCCCCTGGCGAAATCCACCCACCGCCCCGGTGTCCTTGGCGGCCTTGGTGGCTTTGGCGGCCTGTTCGAGATCGACCTGGCGCGCTGGCCGCGGCCGGTCCTCGTATCAGGCACCGATGGCGTCGGCACCAAGCTCAAGCTGGCCATCGACCTCGACCGCTACGACACCGTCGGCATCGACCTCGTCGCCATGTGCGTCAACGACGTCATCGTGCAGGGTGCCGAACCGCTGTTTTTCCTCGACTACTACGCCTCCGGCCAGCTGTCCGTGCCGATCGCCGAGGCCGTGATCAGCGGCATCGCCGAAGGCTGCCGGCAGTCGGGGGCCGCGCTGCTGGGCGGTGAGACCGCCGAGCTGCCCGGCATGTATGCCGGCAAGGACTTCGACCTGGCCGGTTTCTGTGTGGCAATCGTCAACCGCGACCAGCTCATCGATGCCTCGCAGGTGGCAGCCGGTGACGTGCTGCTCGGCCTCGCCTCCTCCGGCCCGCACTCCAACGGCTACTCGCTGATCCGGCGGGTGCTGGAAGAGAGCGAGCGCAAGGCCGACTCGGCCTGGGAAAACACCACCCTGGGTGAGGCCCTGCTCACGCCCACGCGCATCTACGTCCGTCCGCTGC
>JAHDYN010000135.1 GCA_023383735.1 Gammaproteobacteria bacterium
CCTGGCTGGCCAGTGCGAGGCAGACGGCCGTCAGCAGGCCGGCCCGGACAGTCTTCTTGCGTAGCATTGTTCTCTCCCCTGATGAAATGGATGGCGGAATCCCCCGTCCGCATCGGACTATTTCTCCGGTCGAAGTCTTGCTGCAAGTTGAAAGTCATGAATTCACGTGGATTTGTCCTGAGTGGCGATTCGTGTCGCGGTGTCTGGCATGAAATGCGTTCGTCGGGCACCGCCAGGCGGCTGCCGGGCTTGCGTCCTTGATGCCAGGCATGGCATTAATCACCCTTGCCCGGAATCGATAATTGACAAGAATGCGGGGAATACCGTGACTACCCAACCGCTGGCGGCACGCTGGGACACCGCGGGTGCGATGCAGCCCGGTCCAGCCCGTGCGCCTCGCGGCCGCAAACCGGCGCGCAAGGACTATGTGCTGTTTCTGGTGGTGGTTCCGCTGCTGATTTCCCTGTGGATTGCTGCACTGGGCATCCGGCCGGTCAATGAACTCGGCTTTGCCGGTGGCTGGCTGTATCTCGGCAGCCGGACCCTGGTGGCTTGGTGGGGTGGGCACTTCGGGGCGCTGGCGGCTGCCTACATTGTGCGCCAGCGCAACTGGGCCTTGTGGCGAATACTGCTGCTGGGCTTCTGCATTGCCTGGCTGCCGCTGACCGTGCTCTTCCATGCCCATCTGCTGGTTTTTTCCACCCTGTATCCGGACCATGTGGCCAGCCTGTCGCTGCGCGAGATGACATTTACCGCCGATTACCTGCTGCGTCTGTTCAGCCGTTCGGCGGTGCCGTTTCTGCCGCTATGGATGGCGGCAGTGCATGCCTACCGGCGTCAGTTCGGGGTGGACTGGTATGCAGGCCGTGGCGATGTGCCTGCGGCGCAGCCGGAGCGACCGGCGGCATCAGGCGTCGAGGCACCAGCCGTGGCTGTCACCCACGCCGTCATTGCGCCGCCGGTCGTGCCTGCACTCGCACGGCCGGCTTTCCTGCAGCAGTCGAAGCTGCCGGAGAATGCCAGGGTGCAGACACTGAAGGCCGCCGAGCACTACATCGAGGTGGTGAGCGACTGCGGCAGCGACCGGCTGCGCTATCGCTTCAATGACGCCATACGCGAAATGCAGGCACTGGGCACCGGTGGGCAGGTACACCGTTCCTGGTGGGTCAGCTGGGACAGCGTGGCACGGATGGTCCAGCGCGGCAGTGGCCTCGAACTCGTGCTGCACGACGGGCGCAGCATTCCGGTCAGCCAGGCTTACAAGAGCGAAGTGCGGCGGCGTTGCTCCGGCCGGGAACAGCCCTGAGCGCTACAGCTGAGCCTGCAGCAACGCTTCCCAGCGCCTGAAGCGGGCGCACAGGGCGGGATTCTCCGCCGGCATCAGCCTCGACGTGGCCGGAACCGCCCAGTCGCGAGCATCATCCGCGGCAATCAGCCGCGCCAGCCCGCGCGCCGTCGCTTCGGGCTCCTCGCTGCGCATGACCGGTATCCCGCACAGATCCGCGAGGCACTGGCACAGGTAGTCGTTGACGCTCAGTCCGCCGGTCAGCAACAGGCGCGTGAAGGGTGGTCCCTGTGCTTTCAGTTCGCGGTAGTTGGTGTACAGCAGGAAGGCGATGCTTTCGAGGACCGCCAGCAGGCGCGAGCCGATGGTGCCGGCGCCCGCGAAGCGCGATTCGAAATCGCTGCGCCAGAAGGGTGAGCCGAGGCCGCCGATGCCGTTGAGAAACAGCGGTGGCTCGAGCCCGGCTGCAGCGGCTGATTGTCCGGCGTCCAGCAGTCGCGCCAGTGGCAGCCCTTCGCGCCCGGCCAGCCAGTCCAGCGCGCTGCCGGCACCGTTGACCGTGCCTTCGAGCATGTAGTCGACGCCTTCGCTATCCGACCAGACCACGCTGACCAGCAGCTGCTGCGCATCCGGCAGCCGGTCGCGCAAGGCACGCTGGATGAAGGCGCCCGTGCCGATATTCACATAGGCCGTGCCGGCATCGAGTGGGCCGAAGGCAAAGGGCACGGCGGACTGGTCGCCGGTGACGACGGTGAGCGGCACCGGGCCGAGCGGTGTGGCGAGCTCACCCCAGGCAAAGCGGCTGGTGACCGGAACGGGGAGATCCGCACGGGCAATGCCGAACAGCCGCAGCAGTTCATCCGACCAGTCCCGCGTGGCCGGATCCCAGAGCTGGGTGCGTGCGGCATTGGCCGGATCGGCATAGCAGGGCAGGCCGTCGAGCAGGCGGCAGGCGATGAAGCTCGCCAGCGGTCCCATCACGAGTTCGCCGGCGGCGTGTGCAGCCTGCACGGCAGGCAGTTGATCGAGGCACCAGCGCATCTTGCTGGCGCCATAGTGGGGCGTCAGCACCAGGCCGGTTCGCGCCCGGATCATGCCGGCGTGCTCACCAAGCGTCTCCAGCCAGGCCGCATGGCGCCGGTCCTGCCAGGAAATCACCGGGCTGAGCGCCTCGCCGCTGTGGCGGTTCCAGCAGCACAGGCTGGAACGCTGGGTGGCGAGGCCGGCGGCGCTGATCCGGCTGCCGGCAGGCAGCTCCTTGCAGGCAGCAGCGATTGCCTCGCGCAATGAGCCGATCAGCGCGTCGGGATCGTGTTCGATGTGGCCCTCGGCATTGCGCAGTGTTTCCACCGGTACCGAGCCGGTTGCGACCAGCTGACCGAGGCCATCGAAGACCAGCGCCCGGCTGGCATGGCCGCCCTGATCGAGTGCGAGGCAGAGCCGCTGTTCAGCCTGCATCGGCTGGCGGTGTCTTGTGGGGATACTCGCAGTATGCGGCGATCACGCAGTTCGGGCAGTCGGGCTGGCGGGCCTTGCAGACGTGTCGGCCGTGCAGGATCAGCCAGTGATGTGCATCCCGCTGAAAGCGCTTCGGCGTGCAGGCGACCAGCTGGTCCTCGACCGCACGCGGGGTTTTGCCGGGAGCGAGCCCGGTGCGGTTGCCGACGCGGAACACGTGGGTGTCCACGGCGATGGTCGGCATGCCAAAGGCGATGTTCAGCACGATGTTGGCCGTCTTGCGGCCGACGCCGGGCAGCGCCTCGAGCGCCTTGCGATCGGAGGGTACCTCGCCGCCGTACTCGTCGAGCAGGATGCGGCAGGTGCGCAGGATGTTCTTTGCCTTGGTGTTGTACAGGCCGATCGTGCGGATGTACTTCTTGAGTTCCGTTTCGCCGAGCTTCAGGAGTCCCTCGGGTGTGTTGGCGACCTTGAACAGCGGCCCGGTCGCCTTGTTGACGCTCACATCGGTGGCCTGCGCCGACAGGATCACGGTCACCAGCAGCTGGAAGGTCGAGCGGTAGACGAGTTCGGTCTTCGGTCGCGGATTGGCTTTTTGCAGGCGACGGAAGATCGCCATGCGGGCTTCGGGCGTCATCAGGCGGCAGCCTCTCTAGTCAGACAGAAGTTGCGCAGGGCGATCAGCCCGGCCAGCGCGAAAAAGCCGCCGGGCGGCAGGCTGGCAATCAACAGGCCGTTGCCCACGAGTTCACGCACTGCGCCGAGCACGGTGAGCACCAGCAAAAAGCCGATGCCGTGGCCCAGGCCATCGAGCAGCGCCGGCAGCAGCGGGTTGCGGCTGGCGAAGGCCTCGGCGCGGCTGAGGATCACGCAGTTGGTGACGATCAGCGGGATGAACAGGCCGATCTCGCCGTACAGTTCAAACCACCAGGCCTTGAAGAGCAGATCCACGCTGGTGACAAAGGCCGCGATGATCAGGACCAGGGCTGGCAGCCGCACGCGCGGATCGATCCAGCGGCGCGTGGCCGAGACCAGCACGTTGGTGGCACAGATGACCAGCAGTGTGGCGATGCCGAGCGCCAGCCCGGTGAGCAGCGTGCGGCTGACAGCCAGCAGCGGGCACAGTCCGAGCAACTGGGCAATGCCCGGATTTCGTGACCAGATGCCGCTGCTGAAGGTCTCGCGATAGTTGCGGCTTGTGGAGGTCTGTGCCGTCATGCTGCTGGAATGTCCTGCACTCAATCCCGGGGCTTGTTCGCTGCGCCGCTTGCCGGCGCCGCAAAGATCTCGTCGCGATGCTGGCGGAAGTATTGCACGGCACGGCGGGTCGCCGCGACGACGGCGCGGCTCGTGATCGTTGCACCGCTGATCGCATCGAGATCCCCGCCATCCTTGCGCAGCCGCCAGCGGGCTTCCGGCGGATCTGTCAGCGACCGGCCGGCGAAGTTGCCGATCCACGGTGATTTGCGTGGCTCGATCGCGTCGCCGATGCCGGGCGTTTCGCTGTGGGTCGCGACGCGCACGCCGAGGATCGTTCCATCGGTCGTGACCGCCACCAGCAGCCTGATCTGCCCTGAGTAGCCGTCCGGGGCGAGGCTCGTGAGTACGGCAGCGACGGGCCTGCCATCGCGCCGGGCGCGCCAGACCTGTCGCTGCTCGTCGCCCGGCCAGGACACGAGGATCATGTCGCGGTGGGGTTCGTTGTCGTACAGGGCCGGCGGCAGTACTGCCGAGAGTTCGGCAAGCACACGCCGCGCCTCGTTGTCGGCGATGCGTTCCCGCGTGGCGTCCCAGGCGACGCCGACCACCAGCCCCACCAGGGCTGCGAAGGCCGCCAGGCTGAGGACTGCCTGCCAGGCAGGGCGCCCGGCCCGTGCGGGCATGCCGAGTTCCTTTTCCTGTTCGGACATCAGCCGGGCCTGCCGTAGATGCGTGGCCGCGTCCAGCGCTCGATGAGCGGCACCGTCATGTTCATCAGCAACACGGCAAAGGCGATGCCATCGGCATAGCTGCCCCAGCTGCGGATGATGTAAGTGAGCACGCCGATGCCTGCGCCATAGACGAGCCGGCCGCGTGCGGTGGTCGGCGAGGAGACCGGATCAGTGGCGATGAAGAAGGCGCCGAGCATCGCGCCGCCGCTGAACAGGTGCAGGCCCGGCGAGGCATTGATCTCCGGATCCAGCAGCCAGAAGAAGCCCGCCATGCCGAGCAGGCCGCCGAGCACGGCGGCCGGGATGTGCCAGCGGATGATGCCGAGAAGCAGCAGGGCGCCGCCGCCCATGGCCACGAAGTTGTTGACCCATTCCCAGCCCGCACCACCGAAATCGCCGAATGCCGGATTCATGCGGATCTCGCTCATCGTGCGCATGGCACCGAGTCCTTCCCGGACGCGGTCGAGCGTGGTCGCCCGTGCCACGGCATCAAGCGTCAGTGCATCGGGAAAGCGGCCGGTCAGCACGTATTGCAGCGTTGCGCCGACGCCGGGGCGCTGATAGTCGAGGTCACCGATGTCGGGCGCCGGCCAGCCGGTCATCAGGTCGGGGAACGACACCAGCACCAGCACGTAACCGGCCATCGCCGGATTGAAGAGGTTGTAGCCGAGTCCCCCATAGGCGTGCTTGACGAGGCCGATCGCAAACACCACACCGCTGGCCGTCACCCACCACGGGCACAGCGGCGGCAGGGAAAACGCGAACAGCAGGGCCGCAACGATCGCGCTGCCATCGCCGAGGGTCGCGAGCACCGGCTTTTGCCGCAGCCGCAGTGCGAGCGCCTCGGTGCCGAGGGCGAAGATGGCCGCCACGGCGATGTTGAAAAATATCCCCGGACCATAAAACCACGCGCTCACCAGGATGGCCGGAACCAGCGCCAGGACCACGACCTGCATCATGCCGGCCACGCTCGAGGGTGATCGCCACTGGGGCGGTTGTGCGGTGGCAAAGCGCATCATTCAGCCTTGTCGCTGCCGTGCGTATCGCCACGCCGGCGGGTGCGGGCGAGCAGGGCCTCAAGTGCCGGGGTTTCCACCGCCCCGGGCTGCTGTTCGTTGCTTTCCCTGGCCAGCCGCTGCGTGCGTGCTTCGTAGCGGCCGCGCGCGATGCGGGCCTGTTCGGCGGCATGTTGCGCCTCGCCGAGCAGGCGCTTGCCGCTCCGGAACTGCCCGGTCAGCGGGATGTGGCTGGGGCA
>JAHDYN010000136.1 GCA_023383735.1 Gammaproteobacteria bacterium
TGGTACCGGCATTTGCGGCGGGGCTCCGGCTCCAATGGCATAGCGGATGTTGTATACGAGCAGGCGCATCTGGACCGGGAGTGTAATGCCCCCGGGACTGCGGGCAACAGGAACTGTAGTATGTCCCGCGGAAGTTGCAGGGAGGGCACGATTTTGTCCGACAAGACACCCATCAGGGTCTTTGTAAGCCATCTTTTCGAGAAGCATCCCGACTATCTGCGGGTTTTCGAATATCTCGAAAGCCGGGAGAATTTCCTCTATCTGGCGACCAGCGATCCCGACCGGATTCCGCCCGGCGGCAAGGAAGACCTCAAGGAAGAGCTGCGGAACCAGATCAAGGCCGCGGAAATCATGGTACTGCCCATATCGATCTATGAGTCGAACCCCGACCTGGTCACTTTCCAGATGGACGTCGCCGGGGCTTTCAGCAAGCCCATCGTTGCGGTCAAGTCCTTTGGCGAGACGGTCATGCTGAAGAAGGTCATTATCGACCGTTCGGCCGACGTGGTGGAGTGGAACGAGCGCGTACTGGTCGATGCGATCCGGCACCATGCCCGCCATGAGGACACCGCCCGCTGGGATGTCATCGAGTTCAAGCTGGACTGACCATCGGACAGACGGGCCTCTTGCCGGGCCCTGTGCTTGTTTGAACCGGCAAGGCTCACGTACCATCGCGTGCTTGCCGGATGTCCCGGCGTAGCTTGCTTTAATTCCGGTTTGAAATCATGACGATCAACACAGATGCCCTGATCATCGGGGCGGGCCCGGCCGGGCTGTTTCAGGTATTTGAGCTCGGCCTGCTGGGTATCAAGGCCGATATCGTGGACACGCTGTCAGCGCCTGGCGGCCAGTGCGCCTGGTTGTACCCGGACAAGCCGATCTATGACATTCCTGCCGTACCGGTCTGCACGGGTGCCGAACTCGTGGCAAACCTGATGAAACAGATCGAGCCCTTTCAGCCAACTTTTCACCTCGGTGAAGAACTCGTGGAGCTGAAGGCAGTTGCGGACGGCGGATTTACAGCCCGCACCAGCGAAGGCAAGCAGTTCCTGGCCAAGACGGTCTTCATCGCCGCAGGCGTGGGTTCGTTCCAGCCACGGCGCATGCATGTTGACGGTGCCGATGCGCTTGAGGGCACGCAGATCCATTATCACGTGAAGGATCCTGGCGTATTTGCCGGCCAGCGACTGGCGATCTTCGGCGGCGGCGACTCGGCACTTGACTGGGTACTTGCACTGGGACCGAAGGCTGCCGAGGTGACGCTCGTTCATCGACGCGATGAGTACCGTGCCGCGCCGGCTTCGGTGGCCCTGCTCAAGGAGCGTGCGGCGCGTGGTGAGGTACGGCTCATCGAGGAGGCCAATCCGACCGCGCTGCGCATGGATGGTTCACATATGACCGGTATTGAGGTAACCAGCAAGTCTGGTACCAAAGAAGTGCTGGATGTAGATCATGTGCTGGTGTTTTATGGACTTTCGCCCAAGCTGGGCCCAATCGCCGAATGGGGGCTGGAGTTCCACAAGAAGGCCATCGTGGTCGACACCGAGAAATTCCAGAGCAATATCCCGGGCGTCTTTGCCATCGGTGATATCTGTGATTATCCGGGCAAGAAGAAACTCATTCTCAGCGGCTTTCATGAGGCTGCACTGGCTGCTTTCTGCGCAAAGGCCATCATCGAACCCGGCAAGAAGGTGCATTTGCAGTACACGACCACCAGTCCGCTGATGCAGAAGCGCCTCGGAGTCGCGGGCGAGGAGTAGCGCACAGGATGCGCTGAGCCATGGCAATCAAGCGGCCGCTGGTCATCGCACATCGGGGCGCGTCTGCCTATCTGCCCGAGCACACGCTGGCCGGCAAGGCCATGGCCCATGCCATGGGCGCCGACTTCCTGGAGCAGGATGTGGTTGCAACGCGTGATGGCGCGTTGATCGTCTTCCACGATCTGTACCTTGACGATCTGACGGACGTCGCGCATCGCTTCCCCGGCAGGGCGCGCGCTGACGGGCGGCACTACTGCATCGATTTCGATCTAAGCGAGATACGCCAGTTGGCGCTCAGCGAGCGGCGGCGTGCGGGGCAGGACCAGTTGCGTTATCCGGGACGATTTCCGGCGTCCGCAGGCAGCTTTTCGATTCCGACCCTGGACGAGGAAATCCGCTTTATCCAGGGACTGAATCATTCAACCGGCCGCAGTGCCGGGATCTATCCCGAGATCAAGTCTCCAGCCTGGCATCGCGAGCATGGCATCGACCTGGCTGCGCAGCTGCTGGCTGAGCTGGGTCGCCATGGCTATGCGGGAGCGGAGGATGCGGCAATCGTCCAGTGCTTCGATGGCGAGGAGCTCAGGCGGGTCAGAAACGAACTGGGCTGCCAGCTGCGGCTGATCCAGCTGCTCGAGGGCGGGCTGCCGAGCAGCCTGGAACTGGCGGCAATCCGGCGCTATGCCGAGGGCATCGGTCCGGGCCTTCGACTGCTGGTCGGTACCGGGCTGCTCAAGGCGGCGCATGCTGCCGGCTTGCAGGTTCATCCATGGACCCTGCGTGCGGACGCACTGCCGCCCGGATTCGGCAGCCTTGAAGAATTGATCGATGCCTTGTGCCCTGAGGAACCGGTCGACGGGCTATTTACGGATTTCCCGGATCGGGTGCTTGTGTTTATGAATCAGCGCTTTGCGGCACTTTCCTGAGTTCACTTGTATTGAAGCCGTTCTTTGTCAGCACCGCGACCATGGCCTGGTAGTCGTCATCCGGAATGGATGGCGTGCGCGCCATGAGCCAGACCCAGCGCCGATCCGGTACCGCAATGATCGTGCGGGTATAGGCCGCATCCCGGTCGATGATCAGAAAGTCGCCGGCCGGCAGAAACCAGAAGAATTTCATCTTCCATTCGGTATTGAGGGGTGGATTGGCAACCCGTGCGCGGGGCGTCATGCGCCTTGCCGGGCCATCGAAGCCACCATCGCGGAAGGTATAGGTGGTTTCGATCGTGCCATCGTCTGCGAGCCGATAGGATTCCACGCCGTTGTGCGCATCCTTTTCAGAGATAAACGGCAGATCGATGGGAATGAATGCCAGCACATACCAGTCGCCCATGAAGCGCTGAAGCTCCAGCGGTTCATCCATGCCGCGCAAAGGCGGCAGAGAGCTGCTGGCACAGCCAGTCAGTATCAACAGACAGGCGATCTGCAGATGCAGCAAGGGCCGGCCAGGTAGCCCTAAAGTGCGCATAATATATATTATGTTAAAAACGCTCAGGGCTGGGTCACGACCTGGTCAATCACGATCGAGCTAACCGCTGCGGTGCGATCCATGCCGCCCCAGCTTGCCTCACCGTACAGATCACCGGGCTGTGCCACCGGATTGCCACCATTCGCGATGCGTGCCACCAGCGCTGCTGACTTCAGCCCAGCGAGTCCCGGGCCGTCAGGGAGCATCAGATCGGCGTCGCTGATACGCAATGACAGCGGGAGTTCACTGGCCAGCCGGCGCACGACTGCCAGCGGCGGTCCCGGCTTGCCGGGATCGCGCACAAATATGAACAAGGCTGCCGATGGCGAAATCCGGCTGCGCAGGCTGTCGCTGACCGACACCTTGATATCGATGCCCGTCGTAGCCGCGTCCTTGGTATTGTCCGCGGGCTGCGGCGCCGTCTGACCTGAATCGAGCTGAGCCAGCTGTGCGGCAATGATCTGCTGTATTTCCTGTGGTGGATCGAGGCCGAGCAAGGCCTCCCATCGCGAGCGCGTGAGCGCGATGTCCCCGCGTGACAAAGCCAGAATGCCGCCGTACCACAAGGCCTTGGGATTGCGCGGATCAAGTGCCAGAACGGCCTCGATCTCCGCGCCGGCCGCCCCGGACAGCGATTCGGGGTCCGCCGTGATCCGGGCTTCCGCAGCACCCAGGCGTGCTGCCAGGTTACTGCCCCCGGAGAGGTCGATGGCACGTTGATAGGCGTCGATGGCCTCGGCCAGGCGACCTACCGCCAGATAGGAACTGCCAAGCAAGATCCAGCCTTGCTCGTCCGCGGGATCTTGCGCAAGTTTCTGCTCAAGTCCGGCAATTGCCTCGTCCAGCGAACGGGTCCCCGCCGATGGGTCAGCTGCCTGAACGGCTGGCGCGACCCAGTCATAGCTGCTCACCTTCGGATAGACGAACCATACCGATACCGGAATCACGACGGCAGCGAGAATTGCCGCCTGGGGTGAGCGTTGCGGACCGGCTCGCAACAGCGGCCAGATGAGCAGCGCGATGGTTACAGCGGTCAACAGGCCCGCAATCAGGAGAAACAGGTTCATGGGGTCATGCATCAGCTCGGTGAGGACGGCGGGTCGCCGTCATCAGAGGGGATCGGGAGATCTGTACGTCGCTGCACGATTCTCCACAGGGCCGTGCCACCGATCAGCAGCAACAGAACCGGCGCCAGCCACAGCAAGGCCGTGTTTGTCTGCCAGCGCGGCCGGTACAGGACGAAGTCGCCATAGCGCTCGAGCAGGAAGACCTTGATCTCGTCCTCGGATCGCCCTTCCTGGAGCATCTGGCGGATTTCGCGGCGCAGATCGACGGCCAGCGGTGCAGTGGAGTCGGCGATCGTCTGGTTCTGGCAGACCAGGCAACGCACCTCGTTGGTGAGGTGCTCATAAGCAGCTTGTTGGGCAGGATCCGCCAGGGCCTCCTCGGGTGCTATGGCGCGTGACGGAAGTGCTGCAAGGAACAGCAAGGCCGCAGCCAGACAGCTGATATACCGCACTAGCGCTTCGATCCGGACTGTGCCGCCGCGATCCGCGGCATGAATTCCTCGCGCCACACCGCGAGCGTCATCGGTGCAATGTGTTTGTAAAGAACCGTGCCGTCGGGACCAATCAGGAAGGTTTCCGGCGCACCATAAACTCCCCAGTCAATGGCAGTGCTGCCCTCCTCGTCCACGCCGACCGCCGCATAGGGGTTGCCGAGTTGCTGCAGCCACTGGCGGGCCTTGATCACATCGTCCTTCCAGTTGATGCCAAAGATCGGCACACCGCCGTCGCGCGCCAGCACGAGCAGGGTGTCGTGTTCCTGCCGGCAACCGGTGCACCAGGTTGCCCAGACATTGACCAGACTGACCT
Source organism: Gammaproteobacteria bacterium (assembly GCA_023383735.1). GTDB lineage: Bacteria > Pseudomonadota > Gammaproteobacteria > Steroidobacterales > SHZI01. The sequence goes on from JAHDYN010000136.1 coordinate 5,102, forward strand.
TGCCGAGCAGATCGGAGCGCTGCAGCGTCGTTTGCGGATCATCCAGGCGCGGCAGGCTGAACTCCGGTGCCGGCTTGCCGATCAACGGTGACGGCACATAGCCCGGATCACGAAACAGGCCCACGGCAAATACCGCAACCAGCAGCGCAAACACGGCTCCGGGCAAGAGATAGCGCCACATCGCTGCTCGGGGCTCCTCAGGGCCGCGCGGGCTGTGAACCCGGGCTGGCAGCAGGAATGCTGGCCCGCACCGGCATGCGATAGCGCCGGTCGCTGGCGGCAAGCACGCCGCCCAAGGCCATCACCAGGGCGCCCAGCCAGATAAACCGGATCAATGGCTTGTATTGCAGACGCACGCTCCAGGCATCCCGCCCGAGGTCGTCACCGAGTGCGACGAAAACATCGCGGGACCAGCCAGCATCGATGCCCGCCTCCGTCATCGGCGAACTGCGGGTACCGTAGACGCGCTTTTCCGGATGCAGTGTCGCAATCGGCCGACCGCCCTGCGTCACGATCATTTCGCCGCGCAGCCCCTGATAGTTGGGGCCGGAAACCTGCTGGACACCCTTGAAGAGAACGCTGTAGTCGCCGATCTGCGCCGTCTCGCCGACCGCAATGCGCTGGTCGGTCTCGACATTGAAAGAGGAAGTCACCGTCACACCAAGCACGAATAACCCCAGTCCCAGATGTGCGATCGACATCCCCAGCGCCGCACGGCTGAACTGCGGACCACGGCCGACGAGTTGCCGTACCGGATCGAGCAAGGCGGTGAGCACCAGCCACAAGCCTGCAGCGATCCCGACCATGGT
>JAHDYN010000137.1 GCA_023383735.1 Gammaproteobacteria bacterium
CAGCTGCCCATCGGAAGACAGGCGTGCGCGCGTGCAGGAACCACAGAAAGGTTCGGATACCGAGGAGATGAAGCCGACTTCACCGGCGCCGTCATCGAACTGGTAACGCTCGGCGACTTCCCCGTGATAGTTCGGCCGCACGGCCGTCAGCGGCCAGCGCGCGCTGATCAGCGCCAGCAGTTCACGCGAGGGCACGCAGTCGCTCCGCTGCCAGTGATTGATGGTGCCCACATCCATGTACTCGATGAACCGCACGATCACGCCGGTGCCGCGATAACGCTCGACCAGATCGACGACCGTGTGTTCGTTCACGCCACGCTTCACGACCGCATTGATCTTGATCGGCGTGAGTCCGGCAGTCAGGGCCGCCGCGATGCCATCGAGCACCTGCGCGACGCTGCCGCGACCGCCGCTCATCTGCAGGAACACCTCCGGATCCAGCGAGTCGAGGCTCACCGTCACGCGCGACAGGCCGGCCGCCTTGAGCGCGGCTGCGTGCTGGGCGAGCAGAATGCCGTTGGTGGTGAGCGCCACGTCATCGATGCCGGGCACGCGGCAGAGGTCGCCAACCAGGTCGGCGATACCCGGGCGCAGCAGCGGTTCGCCGCCGGTAAGGCGCAGCTTGCGCACGCCGAGTCCGGCAAATATCTGCGCCAGCCGCATGATCTCCTCGAAGGACAGGCGCTCGCTGCTCTTGAGGAACTCGAAATCCTTGTGGTACTTGTCCTCGGGCATGCAATAGGGGCAGCGGAAATTGCACCGGTCCATCACCGAGATGCGCAGATCCCGCAGCGGGCGACTGCGCCGGTCGAGCAGCTCAGCCGGCCCGCTGCCCGTATGCTGAACCATCGTGACGATCTTTTCTGTCATCTCATGCACTCCTCGAGCCGATGGTAGCAGAGGCATCCGCCGCTGCTCGTCTATACTCACGGGGTAAGCACCTGCAGTCACCACCCTGTTCCCGCACCAGAGTCGATCATGCCCGCGCGTACCGCTCCAGCCAGCCTGCCCGACACCATGCTGTGCATGGAGATTACCCAGCCGGGGCCACCGGACGTTATGCAGCCGTGCCGGCGCAGTGTGCCGAAAGCGCAGTCCGGCGAGGTCCTGCTCCGGGTTGTCGCAGCGGGCGTCAACCGGCCCGACTGCCTGCAGCGCAGCGGCAGCTATCCGCCGCCACCGGGCGCCTCCGACCTGCCGGGGCTCGAGGTCGCCGGCATCGTGGTCGCGACGGCAGGCGATGTCGACACACCCGTCGTCGGCGACCGCGTCTGTGCCCTCGTCTCCGGCGGCGGCTACGCCGAATACTGCACGGCGCCAGCCGTGCAGTGCCTGCCGGTACCCTCCACGCTGACCCTGATCGAAGCGGCCGCTGTTCCCGAGACTTTCTTCACGGTCTGGACCAATGTCTTCGAACGCGGCCGCCTGCAGCCCGGCGAAAGCCTGCTGGTACACGGCGGAGCCAGCGGCATCGGCACAACCGCCATCCAGCTCGGCACGGCTTTCGGGGCCCGCGTTTATGCCACAGTCGGCAACGCGGCGAAGCAGGCACTGTGCGAACGACTGGGCGCCATCCGGGCGATCAACTATCGCAGCGAGCGCTTCGTTGAAGTGATGTGCGAGCAGACCGGCAAGCACGGCGTCGACGTGATCCTGGACATCGTCGGCGCACCGTACTTCGCCGACAATGCCCGTCTGCTGGGCGACGACGGACGGCTGGTCATCATCGCCCTGCTCGGCGGCGCAAAGACCGAACTCAACCTCGGGCAGGTACTGATGAAACGCCTGACAGTCACCGGCTCCACACTGCGCAGCCGCCCGGTGGCCGAGAAGGGCCGGATCGCCCGCGCACTGGAGGCGCAGGTGTGGCCACTGCTGGAACGCCGGCAGGTCGCGCCGGTGATCCAGGACGTGCTGCCGCTGCATGCGGCTGCACAGACCCATCAGCGGCTGGAAGCCAACGAGGCGATGGGCAAACTCGTCCTGCGGGTCAGCGATGAACTCTGAACGGCAACCGGAAGGCACATGAGCAGCAAGGCACTCCTGCAGCGCTTCGCCACCTGGCGCAGCACACAGCAGACGCTGGCGCTTGCGACCGTGATCGAAACGGCCGGCTCGACCTACAGCAAGGCCGGCCACCGGATCCTGATCAGCGAATCGGGCGACTACCAGGGCCTGGTCAGCGGCGGCTGCCTCGAGGGCGACCTGGCAGCGCACGCCCGCAAGGTCATGAGCACCGGCATCGCCACCTGCGTCACCTATGACATGCGCGACGAGGCCGACGAGCTGTTCGGCCTCGGCGTGGGCTGCAACGGCCTGCTGCGGATACTGCTGCAGAGCCTGTCACCGGTCGATGACTACCAGCCCTTCACGGCGATCAGCGAAGTCCTGCTCGGCACCGAGACCGGTCTTTGCGGCGTGCTGGTCGAGAACCCGGCCGATCCGGGCCTCGCCGGCAAGAGCCTGGTGCTCACACCCAGCCACATGCAGCATACGGGGCTCAGCCCGGCGCTCACCGGCGCGCTGACCAGCCTGTGCATGACAGCCGGGCGCACGGCGGCCTTGCACCGGTTCACGCACGACGGACACACGCTGCAAGCCCTGCTGGCGCCGCTCCATCCCGTACCGCGACTGCTGGTGCTCGGCGCCGGACTCGACGCAATCCCGCTGGTGACGCTTGCCGATACGCTCGGCTGGCGTGTCAGCGTGGCCGATCACCGGCCCGCCTATCTGGCGCGCGAGGGCTTCGGCGCTGCCGAGCACACGCTGTGCGCGCCGGCAGCCGAACTCGCACAGCGGCTGCCGCTGGAAACCTTCTCGGCCGTGGTGGTGATGAGCCATCACCTCGCCACCGATCGCACCTATCTGCAGCAGCTGGCTGACAGTGGCATCCCCTACATCGGGCTGCTCGGGCCGCAGGCGAGGCGCGAGCGCCTGCTGCAGGACCTGGGTGCAGCGGCGCAGGCGCTGCAGGGTCGCCTGCACGGCCCGGCCGGTCTCGACATCGGTGCCGATTCGCCGGAAACCATCGCGCTGTCGATACTCGCGCAGATCCAGGCGGTCAGTCCGCCCGCGGCCGAGCTGCGGAGTTCCACCTCATGAGCGAGCACGGCGCGCGGCGGCGCATTGATGTCGCCGAAGCGGCTGAACTGATCCTTGCGCGCATGCCCGACTGGGGCACCGTGCGCGTGCCGGTCGACAGGGCGCATGGCGAAGTGCTGCGCCAGACCATCAACGCCGAGCGTGACCAGCCACCCTTCGACCGCGTCACCATGGACGGCATTGCGCTCCGCCATTCGGCAGTCGCGGCCGGCGTGCGCAGCTTCCGGGTAGCCGGCACCCAAGGCGCCGGTAGCGACCGTGTAAGCATCGACGATGCCGACAGCTGCGTCGCGATCATGACCGGTGCGGCACTCCCGCCCGGCGTGGACACGGTGATTCCGGTCGAGCGCATCAGCCGTGTAGCCGACCGTGTGACACTCGAAGACGGCTATCAGCCAGTCGCCGGCCAGTTCATCCACCGCCATGCCTCCGACCACCCGCAGGGCACCGCACTGCTGCTGCCGGGCACCCTCATCGGCGCACCGGAGATGGCGATACTGACCATCGGCGGTTCGGCCAGCGTGGAAATCGCCCGGCGCCCCTCGATTGCCGTGATCTCCACCGGCGATGAACTGGTCGATGTCGGCCAGCCGGTGGGCGCCAACCAGATCCGCTCGTCGAATGACCGCGCGATTGCGGGCGCGCTTGCTGCACGCGGCTTCAGGGACTCCACCCGCGTGCATCTGCCCGACGATCGCGAGGTGCTGGAGCGCGAACTCCGCCAGCTGCTGGCAGAAGAGGATGTGCTGATCCTGACCGGCGGCGTGTCGATGGGCGAATTCGACTACGTGCCGCAGGTACTGCTGGCGCTCGGCATGGAACTGGTGTTCCACAAGGTCCTGCAGCGCCCCGGCCTGCCGCTGTGGTTCGGCGTTTCACCCGAAGGCAAACCGGTGTTTGCGCTGCCGGGCAATCCCGTGTCGAGTCTCGTCTGCCTGGTGCGCTATGCGCTGCCCGGACTGATGCACGCGCTGCGTATCAACGACACGCCTGCGCCAGTCGTCGCACTGGCTGAAGAAGTGCGCTTTGCGCCGGACCTCACGTGCTTTCTACCGGTGACGCTCGAATACACCGCCGACGGACGCTGCCTCGCAACCCCGAAACAGACCAATACCTCGGGCGACTTCGCCGCGCTCGGCGGCACGGCGGGCTTTGTCGAACTGCCGCGCGGTACTTCCGTGTTTCCCGCCGGCTACGCGGCGCGATTCTTCAGCTGGTCGTAGGAGCGCTTTCAGGCGCGATATCAGCCAGGCCAATCGCGACTGAAGGCGCTCCTACAACGCTCCCAGCACGCGGCGCGGGTCGACGTAGTCGTGACCGAGCGCTTCGGCCACCGCCTCACAGCAAACCTTGCCTTCATGAATGTTCAGGCCGTCGAGCAGACCGGGATCATCGAGCAGCGCCTGACGGTAACCCTTGTCGGCCAGCGACAGCACATAGGGCAGCGTCGCGTTGTTGAGCGCAAAGGTGGAAGTGCGTGCAACCGCACCCGGCATGTTCGCCACACAGTAGTGCACCACACCTTCTTCGATGTAGGTGGGCTGCGAGTGGGTGGTCGGACGACTCGTTTCGAAACAACCACCCTGGTCGATCGCCACATCGACAACCACCGAACGATTGCGCATCCCGCGCACCATGGCACGACTCACCAGCCGGGGTGCCGCAGCGCCCGGCACCAGCACGGCACCGATCACCAGGTCGGCCTCGGCCACATAGTGCTCGATGCTTTCGACCGTCGAGTAGATGGTGTTCAGGCGGCCACCGAACTGGAAGTCGAGTTCCTTGAGGCGCGGCAGGGAGCGGTCGATGACGGTGACCTGCGCCTCCATGCCCATCGCCACACGGATCGCATTGGTGCCGACCACGCCGCCCCCGAGCACCACGACGTTGGCCGCCTTAACGCCCGGGACGCCGCCGAGCAGGATACCGGGACCACCGGCTTCGCGTTCGAGGCAGTGTGCACCGGCCTGCACCGCCATGCGTCCGGCCACTTCGCTCATCGGCGAGAGCAGCGGCAGGCTGTGGTTCGGGCCGGTCACCGTCTCGTAACCGATGGCGATCACGCCGGACTTCAGCAGCATGCTGGTCTGTTGTGCATCGGGCGCCAGGTGCAGATAGGTGAACAGCAGCTGACCGGGACGCAGCAGTGGAAACTCGACCGCCTGCAACTCCTTCACCTTCACGATCATCGCGGCCCGCGCATATACATCGGCAGCCGTCGCCGCAATCGTCGCGCCCGCGCCTGCGTAATCCTCGTCGTACATGCCGATGCCGACACCGGCCTTGCTCTGCACAAGCACCTGGTGCCCGTGATGCACGAGTTCGCGCACGCTGGTCGGCGTCAGCCCGACGCGGTACTCGTCCTGTTTGATCTCGCCGGGTACGCCAATCAGCATGCGAGCGCTCCTGATCGTCAGCGATGTTCAGAGGGTAGGCATGTCCAGGCCGTTATCCGTCACGTCCTGCGTCTGCGGCCAGCGCGAGGTGATGGTCTTGAGCTGCGTGAAAAAACGCACACCCTCGACGCCGTGGATATTGCTGTCGCCGAAGAACGAGCTCTTTCGCCCACCGAAACTGAAGAACGCGGCCGGCACCGGAATCGGCACGTTGATGCCGACCATGCCGACATCCAGTTGCCGGGCGCACTCGCGTGCCAGCCGCCCGTCGCGGGTGAATATCGCCACCCCGTTGGCGAACTCGTGCGCTTTTACCAGCGCAAGCGCCTCGGCTGGCGTCGCCACCCGCACGATGACAAGCAGCGGCCCGAATATCTCCTCGCGCCC
>JAHDYN010000138.1 GCA_023383735.1 Gammaproteobacteria bacterium
GGTTGATGGCCCGCGAGGCCGACTCGAGCTGCTTGGACTGCGCTTCGCTGGCCGCCGCGAGCTGCCGGGCCGAACCCTCGGTCTGACGGGCCGCACCGTCGACGAGGATCGCGCTTTCGTTGATCGTGGTGACCAGTTCGCGCAGCGCCTCGATCGCATAGTTCACCGAGTCCGCGATGGCGCCCGTGATGTCCTCGGTGACCGTGGCATGCACGGTGAGATTGCCGTCGGCCAGGCTGCTCATCTCGTCGAGCAGGGTCAGGATGGCCTGCTGGTTGCGTTCGTTCTGCGCGGTCTGCATGGCAGCCGCCCGGCCCGTGTCAGCCACGCGCCGGTAAATCCAGATCATGGCCAGCGCCAGCGCGATGCCGAGCGCCAGCAATGCGGCAACGATCGTCGCTGCCAGGCCCAGTGCCGGGCTGCTCGCCGCGCTGCCGGTGCTTACCGGCAGTGCACCGACGAGCGTGTCGAGCTGCTCCATCGACTGGCGCAGCGCGCTGAGGCGGTCGCCCGCCGCCAGCACATCGCGCAGGGTCTTGCTGAGTTCGGCACTCTCCTTGCGCAGGCTGTCCAGCGCCCGGATCGCCTCCGTCCCGGTCAGCGCACGCAGTCCGAGCTCGGCGTTGCCTTCTGCCAGCCCGCGCACCACCTGCGTGATCGCCATGTCGGCATCGAGCATTGCGGAACTCTGTGCCGCCGCCTTCACTGCTCCCTGCGACAGGCCGCGCAGGTCGCGGCGCAGGCCGTCGGCCAGCGCCCGCACCCGCTCGAGCTGGGCGATGGTGGCAGGCTGGTTGCGCAGCGTTGCATTGGTCTGCAGGGCATCGATCTGGGCGTTCAGGCGCGGCACCAGCCGGTCAAGCCGATCGGCTGCGGCACGCAGGGCAAGCAGTTCGTTGCGACCTGCCTCGATCGTGCCGAGGCTGGCGCTGATCCGCGCGAGGTTGCGCCTGGTTTCGTTGTCGAGACCGCTGGTATCGGCATCCTTGAGTTGCTTGCCGACCGTCGCCAGCCCGGCGAAGGCCTTGGCTTCGCCGCGCATGGCGCCGGCAGCCAGGCTCCAGGCGATGTGGGCATCGGCGAGCGGCGCGCTTGCCGCACGACCCGAGCCGGTCAGCGCCGCGGGCCGGAGCAGGAGCAGCGCCAGACAGCCCACGAGTACCGCAATCAGTGCGGCACCCAGGGCGGGAAACAGCCGCATTCCACCTGTTTGTTCTGTCATCAGTTGATTCGCTCCGTGTTACTCGCCTGCGGCACGCTGGAACTCCCGCGCGTCCAGCAGTTTGGAAAGACTGAACACCGGCCAGGCTTCGCCGGCACGCTGGAAGCAGCCGTCCAGAAACCGGTCAGCCCGGATCATCGTCTCGGGCGCTTCCGTGGTCAGCTCGTTGTCCAGGAAACGCCGAAAACCGAAAACCTCATCGACGATCAGCCCCACCGGGTATTCGTCGCTGTTTATCACCAGCGCCCGCGCGCTGCGTTCGTTGCCGCCCACGCCCGAACCGAGAAACTCGCGCAGATCGACCAGCGGCAGCAGATGACCGCGTACATTGGCCAGCCCCTTGACCCAGGACTTGGCACCCGGCACGCGCGTCACTGCCGGCGGCACCATCAGCACTTCGCGGACCTCGTCACGCGGCACCACGAACCGTTCGCGCCCCAGCCGGAAACCGACGCCCACCCACTCCTCGAGATTGACGTCATGGCCATGCGCACCCGCAGCGGCCGCACGGCTGCGGCGCTCCATCTCGCACAGCAGATCAAAAGGATGATCCTTGAGCGTCCTCAGGCTGTCCTGTGCGGCGACAGCCATCAGCCCAGCGCGGCACGCACGGCCGCCACCAGTTCCTCTTCGGACACCGGCTTGGTCAGATACTGTACCGCCCCCTGGCGCAGGCCCCAGACGCGGTCGGCTTCCTGGGTCTTGGTCGAGACGATCAGGATCGGTATCGACGCAGTGGCCGGATCCTGCGCCAGCCGGCGCGTGGCCTGATAGCCGTTCATGCCCGGCATGACGATGTCCATCAGGATCACATCCGGCGAACGCTCGCCAGCCAGCCGGATCGCCTCCTGGCCGTCTTTGGCGATCAGCGTCTCGAAGCCGTGCTTCTCCAGCGCACGGACCAGCACGTGCTGGTCGGTCGGCGAATCATCGGCAATCAGCACCAGTGCCATGGCAATTCTCCAGCAGTGCTGTCAGCGGGCAACCTGGCGCGTGATTGCGCCAAGCAGCTCGTCCTTGGTAAAGGGTTTGGTCAGGTAGTGCTCGGAACCGACGATGCGGCCGCGCGCACGGTCGAAAAGGCCGTCCTTGCTCGACAGCATGATCACCGGCGTCTGGCGGAAGGTGCGGTTGTGCTTGATCAGCGAACAGGTCTGATATCCGTCGAGACGCGGCATCATGATGTCGACGAAGATGATGTCGGGACGGTAATCGGCGATCTTGGCCAGCGCATCGAAACCATCGACGGCCGTATAGACCGTGCAGCCCTCCTTGCTGAGCAGGGTCTCGGCGGTGCGCCGGATGGTCTTGCTGTCGTCGATGACGAGCACCTTGAGCCCGTGCAACTCCTGGGCGGCGTTATCCGTCACGTGTATCTCCATGCCAGTGGCTGGCGCCACAGACTGAACTTTTAACATAACCGTCACGTGCCGGCCACGCATCCCCGCAGGAAAATCCGTGACCCACCGGCAGCCTGAACGAACAGATGAAGCAGCAAGCCCGGAACACCAGCATCGTGCCCGGGCCCAAACCCGGAAACGATGATACTCCGGCCTTTCGTGCCATTTCAGCACGCACACGCCAGAATAGGCACGGCGTCGCAAAAGCCGACGGAATTTACGGCACAGACTTTACCTAAGGACGGAGAACCGGCATGGCCACGCAGCGTCTGGGCGTAGTGATGGATCCAATCGGCGGCATAGCCGCAGCCAAGGACAGCACGCTGGCGATGCTGATCGAAGCCCAGCGCCGTGGCCATGAGCTCTGGTACTTCGAACAGGGCGACCTGCGCCTGCGCAATGGCGTCCCGCTGGGCACCGGGCGCCGGCTGCACGTGGCCGACAGCAAGACCGACTGGTACGAGCTGGGAACCGGCCGCGAGATGCCGCTCGGCGAGCTCGAACTGCTGCTGATGCGCAAGGACCCGCCCTTCGACACCGAGTACATCTACACCACTTATATACTCGAGCGGGCCGAACAGGCGGGAGTGCTGGTGCTGAACCGGCCGGCCAGCCTGCGGGACATCAACGAAAAGGCCTTTACCGCCTGCTTCCCGCAGTGCTGCCCGGACACCCTGATCACCCGTTCCATGGCCGACATGCGCGCCTTCCTGGCCGAACACCGCAAGATCGTGGTCAAGCCCCTGGATGGCATGGGCGGACGGTCGATCTTCGTGCTCAACCAGGGCGACAACAACGCCAATGTCATTTTCGAAACGCTCACCGACTCCGGCGCCCGGCATGCCGTCGCCCAGCGCCACATCCCGGAAATCCTGCAGGGCGACAAGCGCATCATCATGATCGATGGCAATCCGGTGAGCCACGCGCTGGCCCGCATCCCGCCGCCGGACGACAACCGTGGCAACCTGGTGATGGGCGCACAACCCGAGGTCCGCGCGCTGACCGAGCGCGATCGCTGGATCTGCGCCGAGGTGGGACCGGAACTGCGCAGGCGCGGCGTGGTCTTTGCCGGCATCGACGTGATCGGCGACTACCTCACCGAGGTCAACGTCACCAGCCCGACCGGCATCCGCGAATTGCAGAAGCTCGGCGGACTCGATGTGGCCAGCGAGCTGTTTGATGTCATCGAAAGCCGGCTGCAGTCGCGCAGCTGAAGCCGGCCGGCCGCGCCGCGCGGGAGCGCGAGCGCGCCGTTCCGGCCTGTTGCTCGCCCTGTGCGGACTGTTTGCCGCTGGCGCCCGGTGCGCGGAGCCGGCATCGACCGACACGATTCGCGAGTTCACTGCCTTTGCCACTCCGGTACGCATCGAGATGCCGGCCGCGGATGCCGTGCAGGCGGCCAGCGCGGCCGAGCGCATCGAGAGCTACTTCCAGGCAATCGGCCGTGACTGGTATGCCTTTGGCGAGGGCGAACTGGCGCGGGTCAATGCCGCCCTGGCTCGCGGCGAGCCCGCCGTGGTGTCTGCCACGCTGTTGCCGCTGATCCAGCGCGCCATGGCTTTCCAGCAACGCAGCGAAGGGCTGTTTGATCCGGGCGTCTGTGCGCTGGTGAAGCTCTGGGGCTTTGATCGCGGTGAACACGTGGATCCATCCGGCACTCCACCGGCTGCCGAAACCCTAAACTGGCTGCATGACAGCCAGGGCTCGATGGCCGGGCTGCAGATCACGGGGAATACACTGCGCAGCCCCCGACCCCTGTGCATCGACCTGGGCGGCATGGCCACGGGCACGGCGCTGGAAGGCGCCCGGCAACTGCTCGCGCAGCACGGTATCCGGCATGCGCTGATCGATATCGGTGGCAGCAGCCTGCTCGGCATCGGCATGCGGCCGGCCGGACCCGGGCATGCAGCCCGCCGGTGGCGGATTGGCCTGCTCGATCCCGGCACCCGCCGGGTGTATGCCGCCCTGGAACTTGCGCCGGGCGAAGGGGTCTCGACCTCAGGTGACTACGAACGCGCCTTCGTCGCCGGCGAGCGTCGCTATCACCACGTCCTCGATCCGCGCAGCGGGGAGCCGAGTGCCGGTGCCGCGAGCGTTACCGTCATCGCCGAAGATGCCGAGCTCGCGGACATGGCCTCGACCGCGCTGATGGTGGGCGGCCCGGAGCGCTTCACGCAGCTGGTGAAGCGCCTTGACCTCGACTACGCCCTGCTGGTCAGCACAACCGGTGCGCTGCACATGACCCCGGCCATGCGCGAACGCCTGATGCAGTCCAATGGCGGCCGCGTGCCCACGCTGGACTGGCAGGGCCACCGGCCCTGAATGGCCCTGGATGAACGGCTGTGGGCGCATCGCCGGCAGAAGTGTGACGCAGCGCCAATTGCCGGCTGGCGCGTGCGTATAATCATGAATACACCCGTCGGGCACCGGGGGACACCGTCGATCTCGATATGCAGGCTGTGCATGATCAAGCCGGAAGCCGTGGCCAGACTGCCTGGTCAGCTGCCGCCGCGCGCGACCGTTTGTCCTCCACCACGTTTCTCGCTGCGCTCTTCCACGGCATCCTGATTCTCGGCATCACCTTCAGTGCACCTGTCCTCAAGGACGAGGATCAGGGCAGCTCGATGGACGTGGTGCTCGTGACCGGCGAACAATCCGACCGGACCGCACCCGAAAACGCCGTGCTGCTGGCACAGAAGAACCTGGCCGGCGCCGGCAACGCCGCAGCCGACGCGGTGGTACGCACCTCGCCGGGCCAGAACCTGCCCAGCGACCAGCTCGGGCCGGTGCAGGACGGCAGCGAGGCAAGCATCCAGAGCGGCGCCTTCCAACCGTTCCGGGACGCCACGCCCGTACTGCTCAGCCAGGACTCCGTGCGGCAGGTTCCCGATACCGGTGATCCGGAACGCGCACCGCAAAGCCGGCAGACCAGCTTGCCGGCTGACAGCAGCACTGCAGACCTCCTCGCCCGTTTCGATGCGCAGACCGCGATTCCCGACGAGCAGCCGCGCGAATTGCTGATCAGCGCGAACACCCGGGAGTCGCGCATCGCCAGCTACCTGAGCATCTGGAAAAGAAAGGTCGAGGCCGTCGGCACCCGGCACTTCCCCTTCGAGACACAGGGCTTCAGCAACGACCGGTCGCCGGTGCTCGAGGTGGCGATCAATGCCGATGGCTGATTGCGCGAGGTGGTGCTTCTCACCTCCTCCGGACGGAGCGACCTGGACCGGGCCGCG
>JAHDYN010000139.1:0-1156 GCA_023383735.1 Gammaproteobacteria bacterium
TGTTCTGTGCCAGCTGAATGTTCTCGCCTGCCATAGCTCGCCTACCTTGTGTTTAACTGTTTGTGTCTGGATGGAACGCCGGTCCTGGCGCGCTCATGCCCGACGTGTCCGAAAAAAATAATCAGCCTTCGATCCTGAAAGTCACCTTGACTGAATGCCAGGCCGTGACTGGCTTGCCGTCTTCCGTGCCGGGCGTAAACCGCCAGGCACGCAGCGCATGCTTGAGCGCTGCTTCATCGAGCCGCGGAAACCCGCTGCTTGTCTGAACCTTGCCGTCCTGAACCTTGCCATCCGTACCGACCAGTACCTGGATGACGACGGAACCTTCCTCGCCAAGCCGCCTGGAAGTCGGCGGATAATCCGGCTGGAAGCGGCGCTTGAATTTCGGGTCGATCTCCGGTGCCTTCTTGACCACAGGCGACGGCGGTGGTGCAGGCGGCCGTGGCTTGTCGGTGACGACCAGCGCGGTTGTCGGACCCTTTGTCGAGGTCGGCAGGTCGATGACGATATCCGGCGGCGGCACATAAGGCGGCGGCGTCTCGACCGTCGGCGGCGGCGGTGGCGGCTCCTCGTCCTTGACGATCTCCTCGATGATCTCCGCCTTGATGAGCGGCGGGAGGCGATCGAGGATCACCGTGGACAGGCTGGTATTGATGGCCACGACCAGCAGCACGTGGATCCCCACGATGACTGCAAGTATGGCCATCCGGCCTGTATTGCGACCTGCGTTACGGCCTGTGTTAAAGGTGCTGTCCATGCGTCCGCATCAGGAGTCTGTGCAGTGTTCTATACCGGTTTTTGTCTGTCCGTTCCGTACCGACTATCGAGTACGGCTACAGAACCGGCTCCATCCGGACCAGAAAGCCCCCTCTGATCCGAGCGGCAAATCTACCCGATATTTCTGCCGATTGCACACCGGTGTGCATGCAAAACTGTCACATGCGTTGCAACGGAATTCCTGATCTGCAAAACCCTAGGTAGTTTCCACTGTTCCACAGTGTCGGCATTTTTGGTCAGGCGTGGTATGAGCATCGGGGTTCCGGCCGGTAGCCGGCAGTGGAGTATCCCGTGCGCCCGAATGTTGCTTTCCTGAGGGCTGTGCCGCGCCTGGGGCCGGTGGCCGTGATTGCCGTCTTGCTTGCGGCGGCCTGCACCA
>JAHDYN010000139.1:1189-5858 GCA_023383735.1 Gammaproteobacteria bacterium
TGGATCGCCCGGATGTCATTTATTTCGACGTGGTTTTTACTGCGGAGTTTCCGGCTGATGACCCGGCGGCAGAGGCTGCACGGATGCGCTGGCTGGCTGACTGGCTGGAGCAGCGTCATCTGTGTCCGACGGGTTTCGAGGTCGCAAAGCGCAGGGCTTTCGATTTCCTGGAAGACAATCCGCGCGGGTATCAGCAACGCTGGGAAGTGCTTTGCCGCGTCGCCACGAAGACGGGCTGAAAGCTCAGGGCTGAAGATCCGGATACACCCGGGTTCCGATTTCTGCACCCCAGCGGCTGGCGAAGCCGGCGTTCAACTCGAGTACGCCGATCACGGCCTCTTGCGATTCGATCCGCTCTGTGGACAGAGGCGTAGTGTTCCTCGCGATACTGGCGATGGTCAGGTCCTCGCGGATGAACAGCATGTCCAGTGACAACGGGGTGTTCTTCATCCACATGGCGATGCCCACCGGTTCGTCATAGCCGAAGTACATGCCCTCGAACTCGGCCATCGATTCGATGAACATCAGACCCTGGGCGCGTTGTTCCGGGCTTGAGGCGACATATATATCGATCAGCAGGCAGCGTGGCCCGCGCGTCTCCAGCACGATCTGGCCGCGGGGGAAATCGCGCAACAGGGCGGTGGGCTCGGCAGCCATCGCCAGCGAACCGGCAAAAATCAGGGCCAGCAGGGCAGCCACGCCGGCCGGCCTGTGTCCGGGTTGCCTAGTTGTCATCGAGCGCGAAGTCCCCGTAATAGTGCAGATCGCCAAGCGTCAGCGAGGAGCGGTCATTGAGTGCCGGCAGCGCACCCGTACAGTAAAGTCTGCCTTTCAGTCGATGGAGGCCGGATACCGGCAGCGGGGCCAGCCGGACAATGTCTGTCCAGCAGCGACCGGTACCGAGCGAACTGTAGAAATGTCCGCTGCGCTCATCGATAAAGGTGACGTTCGCCGGCTTTTCCGGGCCGGCGACCGATATGGTTGTTCCGTCTATCCCCACCACCAGCACGAGGCGCTCGTCATCGCCCTGGTCCCAGGCAAATTGCAGCCGTATGCCCCGGCCGTCCGGGCGGCTCATGCCTTCGCACGCCAGCTTTTCGCCCGACCAGTCGAGGTCCATGGTCCGGGCACCGAAGACCTGGCCGCGCAGGTAGCCGGCGCAGCTGCCTGTCGGCGCCGTCGCTTCCGGTGCAGCGCCCGACAGGGTCAGCCAGCCGATCAGCAGCACCGCAGCCGTGCCGCCCGATCCGCCCAGGCGATGGAACAATGTGCTGTCAGCCGGAATCCCGGCAGGGGTGGAGGCAGTCACTGGCGGCGGGCATTCCGGATGAAACTGGGTGCAGAAACTATGCCATGTCCGCCTGGAGTACCGCTGTGAATATTGACGCTTGTATCGATCCCGTTCCGCTGCGTGATGCATCGGCCCGGTGCGGGGTGCCCGTGCTTGAAGCGGCGGTTGCCGGTGTCCGGCCATCCGTTGCGGCGCTTCTCGTCGCGCGTGTCGCCACGCCCTTCGGCGGTTGCCTGGTCGCCAGTGCCGACGGGGCGCTGTGCTTTCTCGAGTTTGTCGCCAACGACGACCGGCCGGCAATGACCCGGCTGAAATCCATCTGGCCCGGGGTACAGCTGGTGCCGGTGACAGGGCCCGTGCCGCCGCTCGGGCCCCTGCTGGGCGGAGCCAGTCCGGCGGAGCCTGTCCGGCTGCATCTGCGTGGTACGCCCTTCCGGTTGCGGGTCTGGGACGCACTTCTCGCTATTCCCGCCGGTACCCGTGTCACCTATGGCGATCTGGCGGCACGGATCGGCGCGCCCCGTGCCGCTCGTGCCGTGGCGGGCGCGGTGGCGGCAAACCACCTGGCTGTGCTCGTACCCTGCCATCGGGTCGTGCGTGCCGACGGAGATCCGGGCGGATATCGCTGGGGGCGGCCGCTGAAGCTGGCGCTGCTGGCGGCGGAGCAGGCTGCGCTGCACCCAACTGTGACCCATAACGCAGCGATTCAGCACCCCGGCGGGTAATGTCGCACCGGTCAAGCGGATTAATTTCGGGGACCTCTGCGCGTGAGTCCAGACCTACATCACCACCTGAATTCGATGGTGACTGAGCGACAGCACGGACGCGCGCGCCTGCGGTTCAGCGATCTCATGGAGCAGGAGTTCCGGCAGGTCTATGCCGAGCGCAATTATTCGAAGATCCGCCAGATCCTGATTGCCGCCGCTGCGCTGATTCTGGTTTCCCTGATCGTCGGTGTGGTGCGTGCGACGTTGTCCTGGCCGACGTCGGTGTACATGCTCGGGATTACTCTGCCGGTCCTGATGGCAACCCTGCTCCAGACCTACAAGGAAGCCTCGTATCGTCGCTCGCAGGCGCTGCTCGCGCTGACCACCTTTCTGCTGGGACTGATCTGCGTTTCCTTGTCCCTGCGTGGCAGCCTCAGCGGCGCGGCCTACCATTTTGCAGCCACGGTCGCCTGGGTCTTCATGGTCTGGGTGGTGCTGGGGCTGCAGTTCCGGTATGCAGCGGCCACGGCGGTGGCTTTGTCCTGCAGTTACATCTGGGGACTGCTGACCTGGGATTTCCCGCGCAGCGAGTTGTACTTCTCCGCCGTCGGCCTGCTCGCAGTCAACGTCATCGGCGGTTACTGCTGCTATCAGCTTGAATCGGCGGTGCGCCAGGCCTTCCATGAGTCGCGGTTGCTGAACGAACTGGCGGAACGCGACGGCCTCACCCGGCTCTATAACCGTAGGCGCTTTGATCACAATGTGGAAAGATTGTGGCGGCAGTCGCGGCGCGACCAGAGTCAGTTGACACTGATGATGGTTGATATCGACCATTTCAAGGCTTACAACGACTGCTACGGGCACCAGGCCGGCGACGATGCCCTGGTGCGCGTGGCCGAGGTGATCTCAGGCTGTGCGCAACGTCCGCTGGACTTTGCCGCCCGTTACGGGGGCGAGGAATTCGCGGTCGTGCTCTATGGCCCGGTGCGTGATCATGGGCGCGAGTTGTCCGAACATCTGCGCCACACAGTGGAAGAGCTCAAGATCCCGCATGCAGAATCACCAACGAGCCCGTGGCTTACCGTCAGCATCGGCGTTGCCGTGGTCAATCCGGGCACGGCGCGCAGCCTTGCCGGTGCCATACAGCTCGCCGATGAAGCGCTGTATCAGGCCAAGGAAGAGGGGCGCAACCGGATCGTCGTGCGCGACACCAGTTCGGCTCACATACAGACCGGACGCTTCCGCGCTTCGCAATCCAGGGCGCGCGCCTGAGTTCTCCCGCGCGCCGGCCAGCCGCCGGCAACCCGGGCGATGAGCGATCCGGGTCGGCGCATCCTGTACGTCCCGGGTATCCGGGCCAAACCCTCGCCCGATCTGCACCACGAGGTGCTCCGGAAGTGCGTGATCGAGGGCGTGCGGCGGGCTGATCCGCTCGCGGCTGAAGCGCTGGCTGCTGCGCCGGACTGCCTGCACCTCGTCCCCTGGGGGCATCTCTTTTATCCGGAATACCGGGACCTGAACCTCGACGCCGCCGGCATCGATGGCCTGCTGGCCGAGCCCTCGCCCCGGCGGGCAACGGTCGGCGAGATCTTCCAGCCGAGGCGGCGCCTTGCAACCCTGCTGCATCAACTCGGCGATCGCATGCCCCTGCTGATCAACTGGCTCGCCGATGCCGAGACACGCATCAACATCGACGACTCGGTGCGCTACTTCGACAACCGCGATGGCATTGCCGACCGGATTCGCGCCCTGCTGGCCGCCGAGCTGCAAGCTGCCTGGGCCGCCGGTGACCGGGTGCTGCTCATGGCCCACAGCCTGGGCTCGGTGATCGCCTGGGACACGCTGTGGAACCTGAGCCATGTGGCGCGACCCGCGGGGGCGGCCGGCGGGATCGATCTGTTCCTGACGCTCGGCAGCCCGCTGGGCACGCGGTTTGTCCGCCGTCGGCTGCTCGGCGCCCGGGCCAGCGGCGCGAGACGCTACCCGCAGGGCATTCATCGCTGGCGGAACCTGGCTGCGCTCGGCGACCTGACGGCGCTCGGGCACCGCTTCGCGGATGACTACGCGGAGATGCTCCGGCTCGGGCTGGTCAGGGAAATCACCGACCAGACCGATCTGATCAATCCCTTCCGCGGCGCGGAGGGGCTCAACGTGCACAAGTGCTATGGCTACTTCGTCAATACCATCACCGGTGCGGCGATCGCCGACTGGTGGGGCGAGGGCGCTCCGGCCTAGGGGGATGCGCCCTCATTGCCGGTCTGAATGACGATGTCGATGCGGCGGTTCTGCCGGCGGCCGGCGCTGGTCTCGTTGCTTGCCACCGGCCGGGACTCCCCGTAACCGAGCGCCTGCAGGCGCCCGGCCGGCAAGCTCAGCTCGGTCATCAGCCAGCCCTGCACGGCCTGCGCACGTGATTCCGACAGGCGCTGATTGGATGCCGCATCCCCGGCAGAGTCCGTGTGTCCCTCGATGACGATGCCCGCACGCGGGAACAGGGCGATCGCCTGACCGGCCTTCTGCAGCAGCGGAATGGCGGCCCGGTCCAGTTGTGCGGAGCCCGGCTGGAAAGCCAGGCCCACAAGCCGCAGTGTCAGCCTGCCCGGTGACTGCATGACCTGCGCCTCATCACGGCCGAATTGCTGCTCGAGCGTGCTCACCAGTTCACGCATGC
>JAHDYN010000140.1 GCA_023383735.1 Gammaproteobacteria bacterium
TGCCCAAGCACCTCGACGAGAAGGTGGCGCGCCTGCACCTGAAGAAGATCGGCGTCGATCTCACCGTGCTCACGCAGAAACAGGCCGAGTATCTTCGCGTACCGGTCGACGGTCCCTACAAGCCGGAGCACTACCGCTACTAGGCCGGGCTGCTCCCCGGCGGTAGCCCTCAGCGATACCAGCCACGCTGATAGGCCATCACCGGCAACTGCGTGATGGCCTGTGCATCGCGCGCCAGTTCCGGGTCGATGTCCGTGGCCACGAGTTTCCGGCCATCAACCCTGAATTGCCTGGGCGCCTGCCCCGGCGCAAGCATCACCACCTCGTCGCCGACCCGATAGGCAGCGGTGTCGTGGAACTGCATGATCGCCCGGCCCGGCCCGACCAGATCCCTGCGCGTCTGGTCGATGCCGGTGGCGGGAATATCGGCCTTGATGCCCATGATCGACAGCGCGGTCGGGAGGAGATCGATCTGGCTCGCCAGCCGGCTCACGATCTGCGGCCGTACCGGTCCACCGGCAATGAAGGCCGGAATGTGGAATGAGAAGACCGGCACGATGCCATCGCCGCTGACCCGGCTCTCGTGATCGGCCACCACCATGAACAGGCTGTTCGCCCAGTAATCCGACTGCGCAGCCGTCTCCAGATAGTTTCCCACGGCAAAGTCGGCATAGCGCGCCGCGTTGTTCGGCGTCATCTTCGGCTCTTCATACAGGTCGATGCGCCCGTCCGGAAAATCATGCGGCGGGTGGTTCGAGGTACTGAACACCAGGAGGAAGAACGGCTGTCCCTCCCCCGCACGCCGGCTCGCCTCTTCGTTGACGCGGGCATAGAGGTCCTCATCGGAAACGCCCCAGGTCGTCATGAACTGCGCTTTCGGCGCGAGATCCGACCAGTCGAGTACTTCGTCGAAGCCATTTCCCAGAAAGAAGCGGCGCATGTTGTCAAAACTGCTGTCGCCGCCGTAGATGAAGCCGGTCCGGTACCCCTCCGCCTTCAGTGCCTTCGCGAGCGTGAAGAAATCATGCTGTGCATTCTCCAGCTTGATCACGCTGTTCGTGCGCGTCGGCAGAAAGCCCGCGCTGACCGCCTCGATGCCGCGGGCGGAGCGGGTGCCGGTGGCATACAGCTGGTCGAACCACAGACTGCGCGAACGCCATGTCTCGATCTTCCGGGCGACCGGCAAACCGCCGAGGCTCGCCACATATCGCGCGCCCAGGCTCTCCTGCAACAGGATCACCAGGTTGGGCTTGCTGCCCGCGGGCCCGGTCGGAAGCAGCGCATGCCTCATGGGCTGCAGCGGATCCTTGAACGCCACCGCCGGTACCTGCATCCCGGCCCGCACGCGCCGGAGCACTTCATCGTCCGGCAGATGACTGTAGGCCTCGAGCGCATCGGCCTCGTGCGCCATCTGCACAAGCGCATGCAGCACCGAATAGGTGGAGTTCAAAGGCAGATCATTGACCAGCGGATCAGTCGATGTGGCCGCATAACTGATGCCGAGCGGCCGGTGCCCGGTACTCCCGCGCATGCCATAGAACAGCACCACGAGCAGCGGCGCCAGAATGACGAGGCGCAAGGGCCAGGGTGGCACATGGGCAACCGTCGCGCGCATCAGGCGCATGGCCAGAAATCCGCTGCCCGCAACCAGCGCGACCCCGATCAGCAAGGCGCTGCGATGCGCCGCCCAGATGGTCAGAAAGATCTCGGTCGGCGTATCCAGATACTCGACGAACAGGCGATTCGGCCGCACCCCGAATTCCGCGATGAAGTCGGGCGTGGCTGCCTCGTTCCACACGATGAGCATCAGCCATGCCACCAGCCAGGTCACCAGCGCACGCCGCCACAAGGTGCCGCGCAGAAAACCACCCGGTGCCAGCCACTGCACCAGCATCGCCACCAGCAGCACCCCGCAGATCACCACCATGTCGAAGTGCCAGCCGCGCTCCATGATGCCGACCATCGACGAGACTCCCGTCATCTGGCCGGCATGGCTGGAAATCAGGAACAGGCGGCTGACGGTCATGACCGTCAGCGCCAGCAGGAGAAAGCAGAAACAGGGCCGGAGCGACCTCAGCAAGGCCTTGAAATGGCCGACCATCACACCAGGCCGGCCGATACCGGAAACCATCGAACCTCCCGCAACAGTGATTCACCGACACCGGTTCGCTGCCGGTCGCATGACTGGCGGTTGGACGGATGACCACCCGATCATCAATCGAAACGCGACGGTCTTCGCAGATTGGAGCACCGCGTCACCACCCTGCTTGCGCAGTGCGAAACCGGTTCGCCGCCAGCGGCTGCGGATGGTTATAGTTCCGGCATTGGTATTCCCGCCGTGACACCAGAACCCTTGCGCATCCTGCATATCTCCGACCCGCATCTGCATGCCAGCCGTGAGGCGCGCATGCGCGGCGTCAATACCGACGCCAGCCTTGTGGCGAGCCTCGAACATGCGCTCACCGATCCGCACAGGCCGGATCTGATCCTGGCCACCGGCGACCTGGTACAGGACGAGACGCGACAGGGTTACGAGCGCTTCAGGGATCTGCTCGGCAAGCCCGGCATCCCGGTGCATTGCCTGCCCGGCAACCACGATTCAACGGACGTGATGCAGTCCGTGCTGTCGGATGCACCGTTCCGGTTCTGCGGCATCGGCGACTATCCGCCGTGGCGCCTGATTCTGCTGAACACGCGGATTGCCGGCAGCGACGGCGGGTTTATCGCCGCCGAAGAACTCGACCGCCTGCAACAGGCGCTGACCACGCATCGCGAGGGACACGTTCTCGTCGCCCTGCATCATCAGCCGCTTGCGATGGGCAGCCGCTGGCTCGACACCGTCGGCCTGCACAACGCCGATGAGTTTCTCGCCATCATCGACCGCCACCCGCAGGTGCGCGCGATCGTCTGGGGCCATGTGCACCAGGCCTCGGACCGGCTGCGCAAGGGTGTGCGCCTGATCAGCACACCCTCCACCTGCGCCCAGTTCCTGCCCGAAGCGGATACCTTCACCCTCGACACCAGGCCACCCGGATACCGGTGGCTTGATCTGCATCCCGATGGCACCATTGACAGCTCAGTGGTATGGGTGGAGTAGCCATGTCGATCAAACGCGCCGCCCTGCTGTGCATCACCGCGTGGCTCGCCGCCGGCAGCGCCGTCGCCCTGCCCATCTGGGAAATCACCGGCACCCGCAACCGCGTGCTGCTGCTCGGCTCGATTCACACGCTCCGCCCCTCCGACTATCCGCTCGACCCCGCCATCGCCGCTGCGCTCGACGAAGCTGATGTCGTGTACATGGAGCTGGACATGGACGACATGGATCCGGCCGCCTCCGCGAGCACCATAGCGGCGCTGGCCCGCGATCCTCGCGGCCGACAGCTGCCCGAACTGCTCGGTTCCGCTGCCTGGACCAGCGCCGTCGAGCAGGGACGGAAGATCGGCCTGGACCTGTCGACGCTGGCGCCCTTCGAGCCGTGGTATGCGGCGATCGTGATCACGCAGTTGCGCCTTGCCCAGCTCGGCTTCGATACCGCGCGCGGCGTGGAAAGCCACATCGTGACCAGCGCCGGCGAGTCCGGCAAGGAAATCCGCGGACTGGAAACGCTTGAGGGCCAGCTGAGAACGCTCGATGCACTGTCGCCGGGCGCACAACGCACATTCCTGCAACTCACGCTGGAAGAAGCTGCCTCGATAGGCGACGAGGTCGACGACATGATCGCGGCCTGGAAGTCCGGCGATGAATCGATCCTCGAACACGAAATGCTCGACAGCGTCCGCGAGCAACCCGAGGTATACCGGAGCCTGATCCTAAAGCGCAACGAAGCCTTCAGTCGCACCATTGCCAGACTGGCCAACGACTCGCAGGACTATCTGGTCGTCGTCGGGACACTGCACCTGGTCGGTGATGACAGCGTGCTCAACATGCTGGCGAGGGACGGCCTGAAAACCAGGCCAGTAGCGGAAAAAGCCGAATAAGCCAAATACGCCAAACCCGGCACCTGCCGCCATGAGCACTGATCTTCTGCTGGTGGTCCTCGCGGCCTTCGGCGCCGGCCTCGTCGACGCGATGGTCGGCGGCGGGGGGCTGATCCAGTTGCCCGCGCTGCTGACGGCGTACCCGTCCACACCGCCCGCCGTGCCCCTCGGCACCAACAAGTTCGCCAGCATCTTCGGCACCGGCAGCGCGGTGCTGCGCTTCGCGCGGCGCATGCGCATTCCCTGGAAAATGCTCCTGCCGCTGCTACCCGTGGTGTTCCTCGGCGCGCTGGGCGGCGCCGGCGTGGCAACCCTGGTCCCGCCGACCGTTTTCCGGCCGCTGGTGCCGATCATGCTGGCCGTCGTCCTGGTCTACATGCTCTGGCACAAGGACCTGGGCACCACTCACGCGCCGCTCGCCGTCACCCGCAAGCAGACGCTTGCGGCAGCGGTGCTGCTCGGCGCAGTCGGCTTCTACGATGGCTTCTTCGGTCCGGGCACCGGCAGCTTCTTCATGGTGCTGCTGATCCGCCTCTACGGCTTCGACTTTCTCCACTCGGCAGCCAGCGCCCGGGTGCTGAACCTGGCGACCAACGCCGGGGCTCTCGTCTGGTTCGGCAGCCAGCTGGAACTGCTCTGGCTGGTTGCCATCCTGATGGCGGTCGCCAACGTGAGCGGAGCGGTGGTGGGAACCGGCCTCGCGCTGAAATACGGCAGCGGCTTCGTGCGCCGGATCTTCGTCGCGGTGGTGCTGGTGCTGATCGCACGCACAGCCTGGCAGGCCTACTTCACGGCATGAGCCCCGTCGGCCGCGACCATCAAGCCAAACAAGCCAAACAAGCCAAACCCGGCACCTATCGGCGGAAGGGGCGCAGCATCGGCCGCAGCACGCGCAGGCGCTCGATCGGATCCATCAGCTCCAGGCAGCCCTGCTTCTCGGCCACCGGCATCGGCAATATCTCGGCAAGCCAGTAACCCACCCACGCGGCATCGTCGTAGCGCTTGTCGATCGCGTCGTACAGCCTGCCCAGATCATCGATCACGGTTTCAAGCAGTGCCGCCATGGGCCTGAATTCCCCGGGCAGCTTCAGGGCTGGCTCGCCATCGAGGAGGCCGATCTGGCCGACATACAGGCCGTCCGGTTGGCGGCTCATTTCGTGCAGCGCGAACTTGCGCGTACCGCGCGCGGTGATGCCGAGAATCCCGTCGCTGCCCTGATACCAGTCCACGATCCGTGCGAGGGTGCCGACACTCGCGGTCTCGACCTCCCCGGTATCGGTGCCGCTGCGGATCTGCACCACACCGAACTCGCCATCCTCGCGCAGGCAGCGGCTGACCATGTCGAGATAGCGAGGCTCGAAGATCCGCAACGGCAGGGGGCCGTCCGGAAACAACACCGCACCCAGCGGAAACAGCGGGACGGTCATGCGCTCCCCGGACACCAGGCCTGTCCTAGTCGCTGGCGCCCAGCGCGCCTGCCAGCTGGCCGTGTATGCCCTGAAAATCGCCATTGCTCATGACGACGACGGCATCGCCCGGCTGCCCGGCAGCGGCAATCTCGCGCACGATGGTCGCGGTGTCGCTACAGACGCGCACCTGCGGCGCATCGCGGAACTCGGCGTCCAGGTCCCATTGCAGGCCCGCCGGCCGCAGTATCCAGGCCAGGTCGGCGGCCGAGAGTGCTGCTGCAAGCGTGTCCTGGTAGACGCCGAGCTTCATGCTGTTGGAACGCGGCTCGAACACCGCTATCACCCGGCGCACATCGGCACGGCGCCGGATCGCCTCGAGCGTGCGCCGTATGGCAGTGGGATGATGCGCGAAATCGTCGAAGAGCTGCACGCCCCTGAAGTTGCCGATCCGCTGCAGCCG
>JAHDYN010000141.1 GCA_023383735.1 Gammaproteobacteria bacterium
AAGCGGTCGGCCACATCCGCCGAGCCCGAGATGTTGATGTCGCCGGCACGGATCAGCGTCTGCGGGTCGCCGGTCAGCAGCCGCAGCATGGTGATCGGCGGGCCGGACAAGCCGGCGCTCGCCGCGGCGGATTCAGCTGCTCCGCCCGGCTCGCAGAGCTGCACGACACCGTCCACCACCACCATGCGCAAGGCCACCGGTGTGCCGTCGATGCGCAGATCCAGCGACTGCCCATCCAGTGCGGCGGCCACGGCAAGCGCCTCCGGCGACCGTGCGATACCGTGGTTGATCAGGCTTTCGAGCGGCCGGAAGGCCAGGGGTGAGAAGCGGTCCATTGGCGTTCGCGTTTCAGTGTTCAGTAACGGTGGCCGATGTGCAGCGCGACGATGCCACCGCTGAGATTGTGGTAGCGGACATCCTCGAGCCCGGCATCCTGCATCATGTCGCGCAGCGTTTCCTGGTCGGGATGCATGCGGATCGATTCGGCCAGGTAGCGGTAGCTCGCCGCATCCTTCGCAACCAGTTCGCCGAGTGCCGGCAGGATCTTGAAGGAATAGACATCGTAGAGCGGCTCGAGCACCTTCAGTGGCTTCGAGAACTCGAGCACCATCACGCGTCCGCCCGGGCGCACAACGCGGGCCATGGCGCGCAGCGCCGCCGGCTTGTCGGTGCAGTTGCGCAGGCCGAAGCCGATCGTCACGCAGTGAAAGCTCGCATCGCGAAAGGGCAGGCACTCGGCATTGGCCTGCAGTGAATGCGTGTTGCCGACGATGCCGCGGTCGACCAGCCGCCGCCGGCCGACTTCAAGCATCTCGCGGTTGATGTCCGTGTGCAGCACGAGCCCGTCCGGGCCCACCTGTCTCGCCATGCCGGCCGACAGGTCGCCGGTACCGCCGGCCACATCCAGCGCCTTGTCGCCAGGCCGCAATCCGGTGCGCGCCAGGGTGAAGTGCTTCCAGATGCGGTGCAGGCCGCCCGACATCAGGTCGTTCATGATGTCGTACTTCGGTGCAACGGAGTCGAACACGGCCCGCACACGGTCCGACTTCTCGGTGGTGGCCACCGTCTCAAAGCCGAAATGTGTCTGTTCCATGCGCCGCGCTTCCTGGCCTGCCGGGGTCTGTTACTGCCTGCGTATCGTACCCTGCCGGACCCGCTCGAACAGGCATACGGCAACGGCCGCCGCGATATTCAGCGATTCCGTCGACCCCGGCATGGGGATGGTGACGGTTTCCCGGGCCGCATCGAGCACGGCCCGCGACAGGCCGGCGCCCTCGTTGCCGAACACCAGGCCGACGGTGCCGGTCAGGTCCGCAGCGTAGATGGACTGCTGCGCGTGCAGCTGCGTGGCGATGATGCGCCCCGGAAAGCGCTGGATCAGCTCGCCGAGGTCGATGCCATCGTGGATGTCGAGCAGGAAGTGGGCGCCCATGCCGGCTCTCAGCACCCGCTGCGACCAGGCATCGGCGCAGTGTTTCGACAGGTAGACCTCGCGCAGGCCGGCAGCCGCCGTCGAGCGGAGTATCGAGCCGAGATTGCCCGGATCCTGTATGTCTTCGAGGATCACGCAGGCGCCCGGCTGCGCGGGGATCGTGTTGCGCACAGGCACCTTGATGACGGCCAGTATGCCGGTGGGTGTATCGACCGAGGAGAGCCTGGCAAACAGCTTCGCGCTGAAGGTCACGGTCTCGATGGGCGCGAGGGCGGCGAGCAGCGCGGCGATTTCAGCGTCGCCGCGCCGGTCTTCGTTGATGATCAGCTGTTCCGGCGGTCCGCGATGCTGGTGGCAGGCCTCGACCAGATGCACGCCTTCCAGCAGGGCGAGGCCCGACTTGCGCCGCTCGCGGCCGGACTGCTGGAGCCTGAGAAGTTCGCGGAAACGCGGGTTTTCCGCTGAGGTGATCGTCGTCATTCCGGCTTCAGGACCTGCGCGGGCCTATTTGCCGCGGGCCTTCCAGATGACTTCCGTGCCGCCACTGGTCCGGCACAGCACGCGCGACATGACGAAGAGCAGGTCGGACAGCCGGTTCAGGTAGCGCAGCGCTTCCACATTGATGGCTTCTGCCTGTTGCAGGCTCAGGAGTCGCCTCTCGGCCCTGCGGCAGACGGCGCGCGCCAGATGACAGTTGGCAGCGGCAGGCGTTCCGCCGGGCAGTATGAAATCTTTCAGTGGCGGCAGATCCGCGTTGAGCGTGTCCAGCAGGATCTCGAGGTCAGTGGTGTCGGCGGCGAGGATCACCTGGCGCCCGGGGGTGGCGAGTTCGCCGCCCAGATCGAACAGCCGGTGTTGGATGGCCTGCAGGCTGTCGCTGAGCGAGGCCGGCAGATCCGGGCTTGCCAGCACGAGGCCGATGCAGCAATTGAGCTCGTCGACCGTGCCATAGGCCTCGACCCTGGCGCAGTCCTTGCGGACGCGTTCGCCCGAAGCGAGTCCGGTCGTGCCGTCATCGCCGGTACGGGTGTAGATCTTCGTCAGGCGGTTGCCCATGACGCCTCCTCTGGCGCGACCGAGTGTAACCGGATGCGCTGCGAGCTCCCAGTCTCAGAACTCGAAGCGCAGGCCGGCGTAAGCCCCGACGCCCGGCGTGTTGTAGCCATAGACGTCCTCGTATGAGGTACCGAACAGGTTGTCGATGCGGGTATAGATGCGGGTGGCGTCGTTCAGGCGCCAGGTCGCGGCAAGGCTGGCGAGTTTATAGGCACCCAGTTCCACGGTCTCCTTGATGAAGGAGGGCGGCCAGTAGTCGTCATTGCGGGTGCCCGTGTAGCTGAGGTTGGCATTCAGTTCCAGGCGTCCGTCGCGCGAACTCCAGTCGGCACCCAGGCTGCCGGTGTGCCGTGGACGACGGATCTCGCGCACGTCTTCACCCGTCTCTGCATCCGGTTCGGTCGCGTCGGTGTAGGTGTAGGTCGCAGAAAGCTTCAGTGAGGGCAAGGGTTGCGCCATTGCCGTTACTTCGACGCCGCGGCGCTTGCTGGTGCCGGGCAGGTTTACGGCGGTGGTCTGGAAAGTCTCCTCGTCAAAGGCGTAACCGTAGATCTCGTTCTGCATATCGGCATGGAAGTAGGTGAGGCCCAGGCGGGCGCCGATGCCGGCAAATGCCTGATCGATACCGAGTTCCCAGGCCGTCGACCTCTCCGGCTTCAGGTCGGGATTGCCGGTGAACTGACCGGGAAAATAGCCATAGCGCTCGATGAAGGTCGGCGCTTTCTGTCCCCGGCCCAGCGCTGCGTGCAGGCGGGTGCCCGTCGTTTCGTCGGTCCAGGCGGTGGTGGCCCGGTAGGTGTTGATGTTGTCGAAGCTGCTGTTGTCGTCGTGACGGGCGCTCAGCGATATCGATACCCGCGACAGCGGGCTGAAGAGTCCCTCGGCAACGACCGCGGTATTGCGATCGCTCTCGTCCTGGTTGGGGTCGCCCCACGGGCCTGGCGCGCCCCGCTGACTGAAATCCTCGCGCTCATGGTCCACTGCCAGGGTCAGGGAGTTTCCCGCCGACCTGTCGCTGACCGGCGTGAAGTGATACGTCGACTGCCAGTAAAACCCGAAGCGGTCGGCGTCAGTCTCGCCGTTGGCACCGAGTTCGTTGGAGTTGTCCGTATCGCTGCGGGTCCATGCCGCGCGCAGCGACTGGATCCAGCGATCCTCGAGCAGGCTGAGTGTGGCCGTGGCGCCGAAGTAGCCCAGCGACATATCGGTTTCGTCGCGGGTATCGGCCGGCAGTCCCGTCAGCCAGCTGACGCTGTCGAACTCCTTGTGGATGTCCGAGTATCGGCCGTTGAACGCCAGGTCGAGCTTGTCGGTGGGGGCGGCCAGTACCGCCAGGCTCGCTGTCCGGTTTTCGTAGCCATCGTCCTCCCCGCCGCTGCGCGAGCTGTTGGTGCCGTCCGAATCGATGCTGGAGACAGACAGCCCGGCGCGGGTACCGAGCAGCGCCCCGCTGATGCGCGTCCCCGCAGACCAGGTGCCGAAGCTGCCGCCTTCACCAAAACCGCTGACGGACAGCGCCTCGTCCGGCTGTCGCGTGATGACGTTGATGACGCCCGCCAGCGCATCGCTCCCCCAGAGTCCGCTCTGTGCGCCGCGCACGACTTCGATGCGGTCGATGTCCCAGGTGCCCAGGTTCTCGAAGGCGAACTCCGCGTTGCCGGCCGGATCGTTGGCCTCGATGCCATCGATGAGCACCAGAACCTGGTTGGCCTCGGCGCCGCGCATGCGCAGCTGTGTCTGCGAGCCGATGCTGCCGGACTGGCTGATGGCGACACCCGGTACATTGCGCAGCAGGTCGATGGCGAAGGCGGATTCGCGACGCTCGATCTGTTCGCGGTCGATGACGCTGATGGAGCTGCCGACCGCCGACAGCGGCACGGGTATGCGCGAGGCGGTGACGACGATGGTTTCCGGCGGGCGGTCTGCCGCGCTGGCGGTGGCGAGCACGAAGGCGGCAAGCAGGCACGGGACAAGACTGACAGTACGCACAAAACACTCCCTGCACGCTCACACCCGAGCGCGATTGCTGTGTACGTCAGGGAGCAGAAGGAACAGCCAGCCGGCGGTTTCGGGCCGCGCAGCCGACATCGTACGGACAGGCCGAGGCAGAGCGCTTGTCAAACGCAGCCGACAGGGCTCGTACCGTCACGCAGTCTCCCTCCGAGACCTGACGATCCGATGACACCTGCCGGCCGGTATACGGGCTCGCGCGGGGGAGGTTCAGTGGTGAACCTCCGGGGTGCATCGCCTTCCCATGCAGACTGCACAGTGGCTGATGTGATGCGCCCTGATCCTGCGCTTACCGTTGCGGGGGCAGCGGCGGCTTTGTCGGCCCGTTATTGTCCGGGCAGACTCACCGCACTTCCCGTTAAACCCTCGGGTCGGAAAACCTTCAGGCACCGGCAGGAACGGGCGCACCATAAGCGCCGTTGCCGCGATGGTCAATGGGTGGAACTCCGGGTATCAGCCCGGCAGCAGAACCGAAGCGCCATCTGCGCCGTCAAACAGCTGGTGTGGGATGCCGAAAAGACGTTCCAGATTTTCCGCCGTGAGTACGGTTGATGTGCGGCCCAGTTGCCAGCTGCCATCAGCGAAGAGCAGCAATGCCCGGTCGGCATGACGCATTGCCAGCGCCGGATCGTGCAGGCTCATGAGTACGGCCGCGCCGTCGTCTGCCCGCTCCCTGAAGATCCTGAGAGTGGCGACCTGATGACGGGGGTCAAGGTGGTTGACCGGCTCGTCGAGCAGAAAAACGGAGGGGTCCTGCGTCAGCAGTCGCGCGATCGCGACGCGGCGGCGCTCGCCACCGGACAGCGTTGCGAGGCTGCGCCGGGCGAAGCCGTCGAGGTCCATTGCAGTCATCGCCTGGTCGGCGAGCGCATGATCAGATGCAGAGGCGCTGGCCAGAGCCGCCATATGCGGGTGCCGGCCCATCAGCACGGTATCGCTGACGGTGGCCGGGAAGCGCTCGGCATCGTCCTGCAGCAACAGCCCGAGCCGCTGCGCAAGCTGGCGGCGGCGGAGCCCGCACAGGTCCACGCCGTTCAGCATGACCACCCCGCCGGCGGGCGGCAGCAAACCCGCAAGCGTGTGCAGGGTCAGCGTTTTGCCGACCCCGTTCGGGCCCAGCATGCAAAGGATCTCGCCGCTGCGCAGTTCCAGCGAGAGTTCACGGACGAGCGTTCGTCCGGCGACGGTGATGCTGAGCTGTTCGCACTTGAGCATTCTGGTACTGCTGCCTGCAAGAAGCCGGGTGCGCGACTATGACGCAAAAAAAAACCCCGCGTGAAGCGGGGCTTGTACGGGTTTTTG
>JAHDYN010000142.1:0-1106 GCA_023383735.1 Gammaproteobacteria bacterium
TCGTCGCACCCTGCAGCAGGCTGCGCGTGGCTTGCTGTGCGCGCTTCGTGGTGTCGAGTGCCTTGCGGACCGTTCGCAGCAGCTTGGCGAGCGACAGGGGTTTCTCGATGAAATCGACTGCGCCGAGGCGCGTGGCTTCCACCGCTGTTTCAACAGTGCCGTGACCGGACAGGATCACCACCGGGCAGTCAGGTGTGCCGGCTTCGGTCCACTCGCGCAGCAGCGTGATGCCGTCGATGTCCGGCATCCAGACATCGAGCAAAATCAGGTCGGGTGCAGTGCGCTGGACTTCGCTGCGGGCGCCCGCAGCATCGCCCGCGACGCTCACGGCATAGCCCTCGTCGGTGAGGATGTCACTGATGGTGCTGCGGATGTCCGCCTCGTCGTCGACCACCAGAATGCGTGAGGGGCTCATGCCTCGCTCCGTGCCGTTGCGCGCGTTTCCGCCTCGTCGTCCGACCACAGCGAGCGGCCCTCAGCCTGTGCCTCGGCGCCGCGGGCGCGAACCGGCAGGCGCACGGCGAGCCGTGCGCCATGCGGCGGCACGTTTTCCGCTGCGACCGTACCACCGTGTTCTTCCACCAACTTCCGGACGATCGCAAGCCCAAGTCCGGTGCCTTTGGTCTTGTTCGTGACGTAGGGCTCGAAAAGCCGGGGCAGCAGGTCAGTGATGATTCCCGGTCCGTTGTCGGTCACGCTGATCTCCGTCATGCCGTTTCCCGTGCCCGGCACATGGCCTGCCGCGATCTCGATGTGTGCATCAGCCTGGCCTTCCAGCGCCTCCTGGGCGTTCCTTATCAGGTTGTGCAGCAACTGGCGCACGCGCACGGCATCGGCTTCTATCTCGATGCCTTCCTCGATCTTCAGTTCCACTGCTGGCTGACCTTCGGGAGCACGGTAGAGCCATGCGACTTCCCGGATCAGTTTGCTCAGGTCGACCCTGGCGATGTTCATTGCCGGCGCGCGCGCATACTCGCTGAAGGCATTCACCATGTCGCGCATCGCTTCCACCTGTTGCACGATCGTGTGGGTTGAACGGTCGAGCACCTTGCCCTCGTCACCGTTCTTGTTGGGGAGGTACCTGCGCCTGATGCGTTCGGCAGGCA
>JAHDYN010000142.1:1116-5768 GCA_023383735.1 Gammaproteobacteria bacterium
CGTGTGCCAGGCGGCGCGCAACCTCGCCCCAGGCGGCATCGCGCTGCGCCAGCAGAAGCTCGGTGACGTCGTCGAAGACCACGATCGCACCGCCGCCGGTCTCCGTATCACCCGGCAGCGGCGAGCTTGCACAGTTGAGGATGCGCCGGCTGCTGTCGGTGCGCAAGACGATCTGGCCGCGCCACTCGGCGGGGGCGCCCTGCAGATGCGGAGCCAGCGCTGCGACAAACTGGGCGAGAATGGTGTTTCCATGGGCGATATCCTGCCACGGACTGCCGGTCAGGGCGCTCAGGTCCAGTCCCAGCACCCGTCCTGCAGCATCGTTGGCGATGCGCATGGTGCCATCCGGTGCGAGTGCGATGACGCCGGTCGAAAGGCTGCCGAGGATCGTGGCGAGGTTGGCGCGCTCGTTCTCGAGTTGCTGCTGGCTTCGGCGTCCTTCCTCGCGTGCGCGCTTCAGGCGTTCGATCATCCCGTTGAAGGATTCGATCAGGAAGCCGATTTCATCTGCGGCCCCGCGTGGCAGATGGGTGTCGAAGTTGCCCTTGGCAACAGCCTCGGTGCCGATGGCCAGCGCCTCGATCGGCGCCGAGAGCCGCCGCGCGAAGTAGAAGGCCGTCGCTGCCGCCGCGAGCAGTGACAGCAACAGGACCAGGGACAGGGTCAGCGCGAGGCTGAACTTCAGCGGTCCGCGCAGGTAATAAAGCTCCGAATAGCGAATGTAGGTGTCTTCAACCGCATCGGCGAGCTGCCCCTGCCGCTCGCCGATCGGAAATATGGCCTGGAGATAGCGCGGCGCCAGCGCGGCGCCGTCGCCGGGAATGGTGGCAGCAGCGCGGATCTGATAGCGGTCGTTGGCTTCGGGTTCGATCGCGACGAAAGTCCGGATCCGGTGCAGTTCTGCCAGCACGTCCTCTCCCAGGCGCGGTGGCAGCCGCGCGCCCTGCATGCTTGAGCCGATGACCTGCAGCTCGCGGTTGAAGACCGTCAATTCGATGGCGCCGGCATCCGTGCGCAGCACCGCCAGTGCACGCAACAGGGGCTCACCATCGAGATCGCCAAGTGCTGCAGCCAGCGCACCGGTCTGCAGCAGCCGGGAGGTTGCCTGGGTATCGAGTGCCTCGCGACTCAGCTTCAGGGCCGAGGAGATCTCGGCGCCGAGGTCGGTATCAAACCAGTTGTCGATGCCGCTGTTGATGGCGCTCAGCGCAAACAGGTAAACGATGAACAGCGGTGCGAGCGTCAGTCCGACGAACATCGTGACCAGCCGTACACGCAGCCTTGAACCCGGCGCACGCCGCCGGTAGTCGCGTATCAGCTGGACCAGGTTGCCGGCGATCAGTGCGAGCAGCAGCAGTCCGGCGCTTAGGTTTACCCCGATGATGATCAGGTGGCGCCGACTGAAGCCCTGCAGGCTGGGCGCGGACTGTGCGAGCAGCAGCAGGGCCGTGACGCCCAGCAGTACCGCAGCCGTGGCAATGATCAGGCCAGCGGTGCGGGCTACTCTTCCAGTGGCCATTGATGCCAGTCACTCTCCAGACTGAAGTCATCGTTCCAGAATGCAAGCATGCGCAAGGGTGCCGGAAGGCTCTGCTGATCGAGCAGGGTACGCAGGCTGATCTCGTAGCGCGCATCCGGGTCGAGCAGGCTGGTATCCACCAGCGGCAGGTCGGAGATGGTGCCGAGTTCGTGTAGCGCTGCAAACAGGGTGGAGTGGGCGGTTTGTGCATCGCTGCCGGTGTCACGGACCAGGTAGCCGCGCGACAGCGGCTGCCACGAGAGCTCGTACTCCCGCTGGAGAGCCACGACCTCGCTGTCGGGCAGCCAGTTCCGGACCTGGTTGACCTCTACCTGCAGGCTGAAGGTCAGGCGTATGCCGTTCTGCAGGGCATCGAGCATCTGCCGGTTGAGCTGGTAATCGACGCGTGCCGACAGGTACCAGACCTGGTCCTTCAGTTCGGTCCGGATATCGCGGATGACGATATCCGTCTCCTGGGCGTGGCTGACTGGCGCAAGGCAGGTAGCGGACACGAGCAGCACGGCGGTCAGCAGGGCTTGCCATAGCCGGTCACCGGTATCCCGGCTGCCTGCGGCCGATGCCGGATGCGAAAGAGCTTGCATGTACTGCTGCACGGTTCAGATTTCAGGTGGGATCGGAAACAGCCAGCCTGCCTCAGCGCGACCCGATGCCCATTAGAGCATAGTAGAAGCCGTCGGTATCTGCAGGACCGGGCAGCAGCTGGCAACCTGGCCCGCCGCTCCTTGCCGCATCGGGCAGCGTGTCCGGCAGGGGCAGCTCGCGCACATCCGGATGCGCCCCCAGGAAACTTCCGACCACGGCGTCGTTCTCGGCACGAAGAAGCGAGCAGGTGCTGTACAGCAGTTGCCCGCCCGGGCACAGCAGTGGCAGGAGCTTGTCGAGCAACAGCGCCTGCCGGGCGGCAAGCGCCGGCACATCGCTGGCGCGGCGCAGAAACCTGATATCCGGATGGCGGCGAATCACCCCGGTGGCCGAGCAGGGTGCATCGACGAGGATCCGGTCGAAAGGCCGGCCATCCCACCAGCGTTCCGGTGTCGTCGCATCGCCGGCCAGCAGCTGCGCCTTCAGTCCGAGCCGTGCCAGATTGGCTTCCACCATGCGCAGGCGTTCGGCCGACACGTCAAGTGCGGTCAGCTCGATTTCGCCCCCGGCGTACTCCAGCAGGTGCGTGGACTTGCCGCCGGGTGCCGCACAGGCATCCAGCACGCGCATGCCTGGTTGCGGATCGAGCAGGCCCGCCGCAAGTTGCGATGCCGCGTCCTGCACGGTGACAAGTCCCTCGGCAAAGCCCGGCAGCTTGCCGGCTGCGACCGCTGTTTCCAGCCGAAGTGCCTGGCCCGCGCCCGGCAGTGTCGCGGCGGCAATGCCCAGTTCGGACTGCAGCCGTGCCGCGTAGTCACCGACGCTGCTGCGCATGCTGTTGACGCGCAGCCAGAGCGGCGGCTGTCGCTGGTTGGCCTCCAGCACCTCCGCCCAGTGCTCGGGCCAGTCGTGCTGCAGTTGCCGGATCAGCCAGGCGGGGTGGGCGTAGCGGGCCTCGGCTGATTCCATGACGCGCGCAAGCAGGGCGGGCGCCTCACGCTGATAGCGGCGCAAGGCTGCGTTGACGAGCCCGACCGCGCGTTCCTGCCCCAGCAGGCGCGCAGCCTCGACGGTGGTGGAGACGGCGGCGTAGTCCGGTTGCTCCGGGTCGCCGAGCTGGAACAGTCCGACCGAGAGCAGCGCTTCCAGAATCCGGTCGCGGTTGCGCAGCGGCCGGTTGAGGAGTTCGGCAAGGATTGCCTGATGGCGCAGGTGCCAGCGCACCGCGCCGAAAGCCAGCGCCTTTGCGTGTGCACGGTCGCGATCATCCATGCCAGCGGTGTCTGCGGTGGCCAGCGCAGCGTCCAGTGTTGCGCCCTGGTCGATGACTGCGAGCACCGCGCGCGCCGCGATTGCCCGGTTGAGTGCGCCGCCGGCATCGTGCTGACCGGTGCCGGCAGTGCCTCGCCGGGGGCTGCGGTCCTTCACGCGCCGAGCACCGTGCCGGCGAGTGTTCGGCTGCGGGCAAGGTCTGCGGCAGCGAGCTTCTGTTTGCCGGGCAACTGCACCGTAAGGAGATCGAGGATGCCCTCACCCGTCTGCACGCTGATGCCCTCGCTGCCGGCAGCGAGGATCCGGCCGGGCACGGGCTGCGCGTCGCCGGTCTTCGCGCTGCTGCCGAGTCTGGCGGCAAAACAGCGCAGCTGCTGGCCGCCAAGCGTGGTCTCGGCCACCGGCCACGGGTTGTAGGCGCGTATCTGCCGGGCGATCCGGTCGGCCGACTGGCGCCAGTCGATGCGGGCATCCGCCTTGCTGATGCGACCGGCATGGCTGATACCTTCGGCGGCCTGGGGCTCGGCCTGCAGAGAGCCTGCCAGCAGTCCGTCGAGTAACGCGGACAGGGTCGCGGCGCCGAGCGTGGCCAGCCGCTGTTCGAGTTCGCCGGCGGTTTCCTGCGCGTCGATGGCCAGCCGCGCGCAGTCATAGACAGCGCCGGTATCCAGGCCGGCTTCCATCGCCATGATGCTCACGCCCGTTTCCCTGTCGCCGGCAAGGATCGCGGCCTGGATCGGCGCCGCGCCGCGCCAGCGTGGCAGGATCGAGGCGTGCAGATTCACGCAGCCACGCGGCGGGATGCCGAGTACGGCCGGCGGCAGCAGCAGCCCATAGGCGACCACCACGAGCAGATCGGGCTCGAGTGCGCGCAGTTCGGCCTGCGTCGCCTCGGTCTTCAGCGTTGCCGGCTGCAGCACCGGAATATCGAGTTCGAGCGCGAGCTGTTTTACCGGGCTCGAGCTGAGGTGCCGACCGCGGCCTGCGGGCCTGTCGGGCTGGGTCAGCACGGCGACCGGGCGATGGCCACGGTCACACAGCATCTGCAGCGTCGGCGTCGCAAATGCCGGCGAACCGGCGAAGATGATCCGCGCTGCTTTCATGTACCTGGCGCGCGCGGCCGCTCGCCGCTCAGCGCACAGCTTCGGGCTGTTGGCGCGGCGAGTCCGTGTCGTCTTTGCGCCGCGCCTTGGCGGCGCGCTTCTTCAGCCGGCTGCGCTTGAGCTCGGAGAGGTAGTCGACGAACAGCTTGCCTTCC
>JAHDYN010000143.1 GCA_023383735.1 Gammaproteobacteria bacterium
GTTCCTGATGGCCATGGCCATCGTCTTCCTGTTCCTGCTGCCATGGCTGGATCGCTGCAAGGTCAAGTCGATCCGCTATCGTGGCTGGACATACAAGGTCGCGCTGACTGTATTCACTGTCAGCTTCGTCGCACTGGGCTTTCTCGGCATGCAGCCGGTCACGCCGGTGTTTGTATTCGCTGCACGGTTGTTTGCCGTCCTCTACTTCGCGTTTTTCATCTTCATGCCGGTGTATACCGCGCGTGAACGGACCAAACCGGTTCCGGAACGCGTCGTTTACCACGGACACCAGTGATCGCCATGATGAGCAAAGTTATGAATCGCAGCTTGCAGCCGGGCCTTGCCGCTGTCGCCGGACTGATTGCCCTGCTGGTCCTCGGGACCGCGTCGGCCGCTGGCGGTGGTGCCGCCCTGCATGACAAGGCCAACAACGACATCGGCAACATTCCCTCGCTGCAGCGCGGAGCCGGCAACTTCGTCAATTACTGCATGGGTTGTCACTCGGCCAAGTATGTCCGCTACAACCAGCTGGCCCGCGACCTGCAGATGTCCGAAGACCAGGTGGTGCGGAATCTCATGTTTGCCGCCATCAAGCCCACCGAGACCATGGAAATCGCCATGCGTCCGGAGGACGGGCAGCGCTGGTTCGGCCTGATGCCACCGGATCTCTCCCTGATTGCGCGCTCGAAGGGGCCGGACTACCTGTACAACTTCCTGCGGTCCTTCTATCTCGACTCCTCGCGGTTCACCGGGGTGAACAACCTGATGTTGCCGGGGGCCAGCATGCCGCACGTGCTTGCGGGCCTGCAGGGCACCCAACGGGCGATATTCCGGGAAGCGGAGATCAACGGTACCGTGCAGCACGTCTTCGACCGCTTCGAGCAGGTCAGTCCGGGCACGATGACGGCAGCCGAGTACGATGAGTTCGTCCGTGATACCGTCAACTTCCTGGATTACATCGGCGAACCGGTAAAACAGAAGCGCCAGAGCCTCGGAATTCTGGTGATGGTTTTTCTGATCGTCTTTCTGGTACTTGCATATCTCCTCAAGCGCGAGGTCTGGCGAGACGTCAGGTAGGGGAATCGCATTCCTTGCCTGTCCCGGCGCTCCGGCGGCCGCCGGGGTCTGTATGGCTGGTTCATCATGGATGCCCGGAACTCCGGCGAGAGGCGTGACCCGTGACAGATGATTGGAGCAGTACTGGTCTGGGACCGGGCAGGCGCGCTGCCATGACGCTATATGCCAGCCCTGATGCCATCCAGAGCCACCGCACGCGGATCGTGCTGGCGGAAAAAGGCATTGAAATAGATATCGTCAATGTCGATGGCCCGGATCTTCCCGAGGACCTGCTCGACATCAATCCGTATCACAGCGTACCGACGCTGGTGGATCGCGGGCTGGTGCTGTACGACTCGCGGGTGATCATGGAGTACCTCGACGAGCGCTTTCCGCATCCGCCGCTGATGCCGGTCGACCCGGTCAGCCGCGCCCATGTCCGCCTTGCCCTGTACCGGGTCGAGCGGGACTGGTACGGCATGGTCGAGCAGATCCAGTCGGCCGGCGACCGCAAGCAGACCACCCAGGCGCGCAAGGTCCTGCAGGAGAGCCTGTTGTCTAGCGCGGAGATATTCGCCGCCAAGAGGTTTTTCCTCAACGACGAGTTCACTCTCGTCGATGCGAGCATTTCACCGGTGCTCTGGCGTCTGCCCTTGCTCGGCATCGAACTCAACGGCAGTGCTGCGCAGCCGATCCGCAAGTACATGGACCGGATCTTTGCGACACGGTCTTTCCGTGAAAGCCTCACCGAGGCCGAACGCGAGATGCGGCAGTAGTCCTGCCCCGGCTGCAGTGACTGAACCTCCCGTCCCGCAACCGGCCCTGCCGCCCAAGCGCCCGTACCTGCTGCGGGCGCTGCACCAGTGGATGGTCGACAACAGCCAGACGCCTTATCTGGTGGTGGATGCGGCCTGCGCCGGTGTTTCCGTTCCCGAGGAACATGTCCAGGAGGGGCGTATCACGCTCAACCTCAGCTATTCCGCCACCAGCAACCTGGCCATGGGCAACGACGAGATCAGCTTCGATGCGCGCTTTGGCGGCGCGGCGCGGCGTGTCTTCATCCCGATGCCCGCCGTAGTCGGGATCTATGCGCGGGAAAGCGGCGAGGGGCTCGTGTTTCCACCGGATGAATATGCGGCTCTGGACGCTGCCGGGCCAGATTCCCCCGATCCCGATCCGGTGGATCCGCCACCGCCGCGCCGTCCCAGCCTGAAGGTCGTCAAGTAGGCCTCGGCACTCCGCCTCAAGACCGGTCGGGGCCCGGCGTGGCAAACAGGGCCTGGTCGATTGCGTCGCACAGGCAGTGGATCACCACGAGGTGCACCTCCTGGATGCGCGCGGTGCGCTGCGCCGGCACACGGATCTCCATATCGCCCTCACGCAACACCCCGGCCAGCCGGCCGCCGTCCCTGCCGGTCAGCGCGATCACGCGCATGCCGCATTCGTGTGCCGCCTCGGCGGCAGCAACGACATTTGCCGAGTTTCCCGAAGTCGAGATGGCCAGCAGCGCATCGCCGCCCCGACCGAGTGCGCGGAGCTGCTTGGAAAATACCTGCTCGTACGAGTAGTCGTTGGCAATCGAGGTCAGCGTGGAGGTGTCGGTGGACAGCGCGATTGCGGCCAGCCCGGGCCGCTCCATCTCGAAGCGGTTCAGCAGTTCGGCGGAAAAGTGCTGCGCATCACCGGCCGAACCGCCGTTGCCGCAACTCAGGATCTTGCCGCCGTTGCGGAGTGTTGCCGTCAGCAATCCGGCTGCGCCGGCAATGGGCGAGACGAGCATCGCGAGCGATGCCTGCTTGACCGCCATGCTTTCTTCGAAATGTCTGCGAATGCTGTCAGTGGCCGACATCGTCATCCCCGTCCGGATTTCAGTTCCGCTGCATCATACGACCAGTGCTCAGCGACTGGCCATGTCGTCGAGGCTGAAAGCGGCGCGGATCCAGCTGATCTGCGGTGTTTCCAGTGTGCCGGTGATGCCGACCACGTCGAATCTGACTGGCCACTCCCGGTAGCACCGGTTCAGCAGGATGAAATGCCGGGTGGCCAGGATGATCCGCCGCTGCTTTTGGCGGTTGACCGTTTCCGCCGGCCTTGCCATGCGGTCGGAGTGCCGGGCGCGGACTTCGACGATGACCAGGGTGGTTCCGTCGCGCATCACCAGGTCGAGCTCGCCAACCCTGGCGCGGTGGTTGCTGGCCACCAGCACCAGTCCCTGCTGCTGCAGATGGCGGGTCGCCAGTTGCTCGGCGCTTCGGCCGTGTTCCAGATGCCTGGCCACGGCCTGGTCAGGGCTCAGGGGTCGGCGAATACAGGCTGTATATCGCTGGCTGGAAGAAGCGCCGGTGTGGGTTGGCCGCCGCGCACCGTTGCCCACTGCAGCCGCCTGTGTATGCGCCCCATGCTGTCGGCATTGAGCGTGCCGGTAACACCGCGAAGCTCACCATCCCGAAACGGCCCGGCCATCGTTTGCCGGCCAATCGTCGGCAGCAGCTGCCAGGCGTCGTAACCCAGCGCATACAGGCGCGACAGACCCAGCGACTGCGGCCCCCAGTAGCGCGCCACCTGCGACTTCAGGAGTGCGCTGCGGCTGTCGGGTGCGATCATCCACGGGCCGTCCGGAAAGCTGATGCCATTCAGGTCATTGGCGTTGCTGTCGCCATCCTCCCAGATTGCCGAGGTGCTGTAGGTGGGCAGGTTGCCTGCCCCATAGAAGCGCAGTTGCGGCCAGATCAGTTTGCCGGTGGTGCTGGTCGCGGCCAGAAAGACTAGATCGATGTCCTGGCGCCGTCCCCCTGCGAATGTGGCCGATTTGTCCTGATAGGCGAGAGCGGCCCGCAGCTCCGGCGAGAAGTCGGATTCGCCCGGCGGGTAGAGTCGGGCTGCCACGACCTGCCCGCCCAGCGCGGCGAAGCTGTCCTGGAAGGCCGCCTGCATTCGCCGGCCCCAGCTGTTGTCGGGCGCCAGCGAAATCGCGCGCAACTGGCCGAGGGACACGGCACGGGCGGCTATCTCCCAGGTCTCGTCTTCCGGCGCCAGGCCAAACTGCCAGAAGCCCGCACGCGCGGACTCGCCGTCGGGCAGATAGTTGAGAGCCAGAACCGGAGTCACGCCGGCAATCTGGTTGAGCGCCTGCACCGACTCACGCAGCAGTGGCCCGACGACGATGCCGGCACCGGCCTGTTGTGCCTGCGCGTAGGCTTCGCCGACGCCGAGCCGCGCCACGTCGTACACGAGTACTTGTTGCCGGCTGCGGACCGAACCCAGGTGT
The DNA here is from genome assembly GCA_023383735.1 of Gammaproteobacteria bacterium. Lineage (GTDB taxonomy): Bacteria > Pseudomonadota > Gammaproteobacteria > Steroidobacterales > SHZI01. The sequence continues at coordinate 4,325 of JAHDYN010000143.1, forward strand.
GCGGCGATGAAGCCGTCGCGCACGGCCATGCCGGCCGACTGCTGGCGGCCCGAAAGCGGCAGCAGCAGCGCGACAGGCGCATCGGGGTCACGGGCGGTGCCGGGCTGCCAGGTGGGGGCGGGCGCCCCCGGTGGGACCGAAGCGGTACGGGTTCGGCTGCCGGTATCGACTGCGCCAGCCGGCTGCGCCTGCCCGGCGGCGGGAGTCCGGGCGGTCCCCGCTGCGGGCGCGGAACTGCTGGTTTCGACTGGAGGTTGCAGCGGCTGGCAGGCTGCTCCGACAATGACCGACATGAGCAACAGCGCGAACTGGCATTTGTGCGAGGTGGAAGGCATGCGGTCCGGTTGCTCGTTCCAGTCTGTGGTATCACGCCGCGGCGTCGAAAGCAGGCGCATAGAGGGTTGGCGGTGAAGATTCAGCCCGGAACCCTGTATGTCGTGGCGACCCCGATCGGCAATATCGACGACCTGAGTCCGCGGGCCAAGGAGGTCCTGGCAAAGGTCAGTCTGGTCGCAGCGGAGGATACCCGCCACGCCGGGCAATTGCTAACGCGCCTCGGCATCGATGCGCGCCTGGTTTCCCTGCACGAGCACAATGAAGCGCAGCGCAGCGATGAACTGCTGGCGCAGCTGAAAACCGGCAGCAGCATCGCACTGGTGAGCGATGCGGGTACGCCGCTCATCTCGGATCCGGGCTACCGTTTGCTGGCCGCGGTGCGCGCCGCCGGATTGCCGGTCAGCCCGATACCCGGCTGCTGCGCGCTGATCGCTGCGCTGTCGGTTGCCGGGTTGCCGACCGACCGCTTCCTGTTCGAGGGCTTTCTGCCGGCGCGCAGCGCCGGCCGCGTTGCCCGCCTGCGTGAGCTGGCCGGGCAGGCTGCCACGCTGGTTTTCTACGAGGGCATACACCGCCTGCCGGCAGCGCTGAAGGACGCCATCGCCGTGTTCGGCGAGTCGCGGCCTGCGGCTGTGGGGCGCGAACTGACCAAGCTGCACGAGACCATCTATCGCGGCACGCTGGCAGAAGTCCTGACCGCCGTGCTTGCCGATCCGGGCGGTGAGCGGGGGGAATGCACGCTGCTCATCGCCGGCAATCCGACCGCGGCAACGGTCGACGACAGCGAACTCGCGCGCATCGTGCACATCCTTGCCGCAGAGCTGCCCGCTGCCCAGGCGGCAGGTCTTGCGGCGCGCATCACTGGCGCAGCGCGGCGAGACGCCTACCGGCTGGCAGCAGCGCGGAAATAAGCCAAATAAGCCAAATAAGCCAAACCCGGCACCTTATACTTCCCCGGCGAGTCGGCCAGGCAATCGCTCGTGTGCTTGCACACGGGAGGAAAGTCCGGGCTCCGGCGGGCAGGGTGCCAGGTAACGCCTGGGAGGCGC
>JAHDYN010000144.1 GCA_023383735.1 Gammaproteobacteria bacterium
ATGCTGGCTGCGCACGGCATCCACAACGCTGTTGCCACACTCGGCACGGCGACAACCGGCGAGCACCTGCGGCGTCTCTATGGCGTGGTGGGAGAAATCGTTTTCTGCTTCGACGGCGACCGCGCCGGCCGTGACGCCGCCTGGCGAGCGCTGCAAACCAGCCTGCCCCTGTTGCAGGATGGGCGACAGATCCGCTTCTTGCTCCTGCCCGACAACGAAGATCCGGACTCGCTGGTACGCCGCGAGGGGGCAAAGGCATTTGCAGCACGCATCGGCAGCAGCATTCCGCTGTCACAGTTCATGCTTGACTCGCTGAGTCGCGACCTCGACCTCGACAATCTGGCAGACAAGGCCCGCCTCGCCGCACTGGCAAAACCACTGCTGGTCCAGCTGCCCGATGGCGTTTATCGCGCACTGCTCACCGAAGATCTCGCGGGCCGCGTCGGCCTGCCCCGCAACCGCCTCGAAGAACTCATGGCAGGCGGCAGCGCACAGACGGCGGCCAGTGAACAGAAACCGGTCCGGCGCAGCACACGCTCAGGCAGGCCCTCGGGCGCGGCAGCACAACGGGGGTCACTCAGCCGCCAGGCGATCAGCCTGCTGCTGCACTACCCGGATGTGGTCGGCCGGATCCCCTTGCCAGACAGCCTGAAGTCGGCCGGGCTGCGTGGCGTCGGCTTGCTTCGTGAACTGCATGACATCGCAAGCAGTCGACCCGGCGTTGGCACCGCGGCGCTCATGGAGCGCTTCCGGGAGCGCAGCGAACTGCCGCATCTGGCGCAACTGCTGACCGAAGAACAATTGATCGGCCCCGAAGAAGCAGGAACCGAATTTGCCCACTGTCTGGAACGCCTGGTTTCAGCTGCGACGCACCAGGAACTGGTCGCGCTCCTGCAAGAGGCTGGCCAACGAGCGCTGTCAACCGAGGAACTAAGGCGACTCGGCGACCTCCAACGAACGGTTGCCGCGGGTCACGGAACGACCCGCCAGAGCCCTGATTCCTGAGGTTTTAATGCATTGCACTATCAAGTATTTGCCATCGGAACCCGACAAGTTCAGCTGCTGATGCAGCACGCGCCAGGGAATTAGCCTTGGGAGGGCCAGCGGTGTTCCGTATAATGGCGTGTTTTTATTTCTACGGCGAGGGCTGGTGAGTGGGTGAGCCAATCGAAAACAAGAACACGGAACAGCAGTCTCAGCTGAAGCTCCTCATCGCCCGCGGCAAGGAGCAGGGCTATCTGACCTATGCCGAGGTAAACGACCATCTGCCAAACGATATCGTCGATCCCGAGCAGATCGAAGACATCGTCAACATGATCAACGACATGGGTATCACGGTGCACGAGAAGGCACCGGATAACGAATCGATCCTGCTCTCTGACTCGACGGTGGCAACTGACGACGAGGCCGCTGAAGAGGCCGCCCAGGCAATCGCCACGGTAGACAGCGAATTTGGCCGCACCACCGACCCGGTGCGCATGTACATGCGCGAAATGGGCACGGTCGAGCTGCTTACCCGCGAGGGCGAGATCCGCATTGCCAAGCGCATCGAGGAAGGACTCGACCAGGTCAAGCTCGCGGTTGCCATGTTCCCGCCCAGCTACGACGTACTGGCAGGTGCGTATGCACCGGTACAGGCCGGCGAAGCACGGCTGCAGGAAGTGCTGACCGGATTCATCGACCCCAATGCCGCGGATGAAATGCCGCCACCGCCGGCCATTCGCGATGCGGCGGCCAACGACGACAAGAGCGACGACAGCGACAGCGACAACGACAGCGACGACTCCGACAGCGATACGGCGGACGAACCTGAAGATCTGGGTCCCGATCCGGCGGAGGCTGACAAGCGCTTGCAGTCGATCTTTCGCCGCCACAAGCGAGTGCTCAGCGACCTCGACAAGACCGGAAGCAAGGACAAGAAAGTGCAGAAGGCGCGCGAGAAACTCGCGTCCGAGGTCATGGAGCTCAAGCTCGCACCCAAGCTGTTTGACCTGCTGACCAACAGCCTCCGCGATACGGTCGCCGGCATTCGCGCCCAGGAACGCAGGATCATGCAGTTCTGTGTGCGCGACTGCGGCATGCCGCGCAAGGATTTCCTGGCCAGCTTCCCGGCCAACGAGACCAACCTGAAGTGGGTCGACAAGCACATCAAGGCAAAGCGCAAGTACTCTTCCGCGCTTCTCAAGATGCAGGAAGATATCCAGAAGGCACAGAAGCGCTTGCAGCAGATCGAAACCGAGGTCCACCTGTCGATCCCCGAAATCAAGGAGATCAACCGGGAGATGTCGATTGGCGAAGCCAAGGCCCGTCGCGCCAAGAAGGAAATGGTCGAGGCCAACCTGCGACTGGTCATCTCGATCGCAAAGAAGTACACCAATCGCGGCCTGCAGTTCCTCGACCTCATCCAGGAAGGCAATATCGGCCTGATGAAGGCAGTGGACAAATTCGAGTATCGGCGCGGTTACAAATTCTCGACCTATGCAACCTGGTGGATCCGGCAGGCCATTACCCGGTCGATCGCCGACCAGGCACGCACGATCCGCATCCCGGTGCACATGATCGAAACGATCAACAAGCTCAACCGCATATCCCGGCAGATGCTGCAGGAGATGGGCCGCGAGCCGACGCCGGAAGAACTGGCCGTCCGCATGGACATGCCCGAGGACAAGGTCCGCAAGGTGCTCAAGATCGCCAAGGAACCCATCTCGATGGAAACCCCGATCGGCGATGACGAGGACTCGCATCTTGGCGATTTCATCGAAGACACGGCGGTGTTCTCGCCAATCGAGGCAGCAACGATCGAGAGTCTGAAGGAAACCACGCACAACGTGCTGGCCGGCCTGACTCCCCGCGAAGCAAAGGTGCTGCGGATGCGCTTCGGCATCGACATGAATACCGACCATACCCTTGAAGAGGTCGGCAAGCAGTTCGATGTGACTCGCGAACGCATCCGCCAGATCGAGGCGAAGGCACTGCGCAAACTGCGCCATCCCTCGCGCAGCGACCAGCTGCGCAGCTTCCTGATCGAAGACTGAACAACCCCCGCCTGGGCGAGCCGGATCGCTTGCTCAGGCGGGATAGATTTCGCTGATCAGCACAGAACGACCGTCGCTCTGCACGATCCGGCAGTGCTGGCGCTGCAGCTGGCGCGCTCCGGCAACACCGCAGGAGTGCGCGATCACGTTCACCTCCTTTTCCATGTTCTGCTGGTAACGCATCACGCGTCGCGCCTTGTCTTCCGGCACCAGGCCTCGCTGCAGCCGCTCGTCATGCGTGGTGATGCCGGTCGGGCAGCTATTCTTGTTGCATTGGAGCGACTGGATACAGCCCAGCGCGAACATGAATCCCCGGGCAGAGGTCACGAAATCCGCGCCGGCACACAAGGCCAGTGCGACATTGGCAGGGGTTGTCAGCTTGCCGCTCGCAATCAGGCGAATCCGCTCCTTCAGTCCATGCCGGCGAAGCAGATCGGCAACCAGCGGCAGGCTTTCGCGGATCGGCAGGCCGACGTTGTCGATCAGCGCCATGGGTGCGGCGCCGGTACCCCCATCGCCCGAATCGATGGTAATGAAGTCAGGTGCACTCTCGATGCCCCGACGGCCGACTTCCTGGAACAGCTCATCCAGCCAGCCGGTCGAACCGATAACTGTCTTGAAACCGACCGGCTTGCCGCTGATCTCGCGCACGCGGCCGATGAAATCCAGCAGCTCGCCATTGCTGGCGATCTCGACATGGCGGTTCGGACTCAGCGAATCCTGTCCGGCCGGAATGCCGCGGATCGCCGCGATCTCGGCGGTCACCTTGTCACCCGGGAGAATGCCGCCCTTGCCCGGCTTCGCCCCCTGGCTCAGCTTGATTTCGATCATGCGCACCTGCGGGTGCGCGGCCACCTCACGCAAACGCTCATCGTCAAGGCGGTTTGCAGCGTCTCGCACGCCGTACTTGGCAGTGCCCATCTGAAACACGATGTCGGCACCGCCCTCCAGGTGGTAGGGCGCCAGACCACCCTCCCCGGTGTTCAGCCAGCAGCCTGCAGCCCTCGCACCACGCGAAAGTGCCTGTACAGCCGGCCGGGATATCGCGCCAAAACTCATCGCCGAGATGTGGAAGAACCTGTCCGTCGCATAGGGAGTCCGGCAATACGGCCCGATCGTCACCATGGCCGGTTGCCCGGGATCGTCATCAAGCGACGGGAAGGGCGCATTGACGAAAATCGGCGTGCCAACCGGACGAAGATCCCGGGTGGAACCGAAGGCCACGGTGCTGTCGACGCCCTTGGCGGCCCGGTATGCCCAGGCACGCTCGGCGCGATTGAATGGCAGCTCCTCCCGGTCCATTGCAAAAAAGTACTGGCGAAAAAACTCGCCGAGATTCTCGAACATGTAACGGAAGCGGCCAACGACCGGAAAATTGCGCCGGATCGCATGTTTGGTCTGCGTAATATCGATGACGTACATGGTGGCGACGGCAACCACCCCGGCAACAAATGCAAACACGAAGGCATAAGTCAGCAGATTCAGGAGTTCGCTAACAAAACTCACGGGCACCCCCTATTGGTGACGATTGCGATTTCGCCGTCGCGCCTTGCGCATCTGGCGACCGCTCAGCTTGCGCCACAACCGGCGGACCGAGCGCGCGACCGCTTCGACCCGGGTCGGGTGATAGCGGGCGCGATCCTCTTCGGCAATCAGATCGTAGCGACGACGGTACTTGAGCTTCACCCATGCATTCAGGTCCATGCGACAGGCCTGCCGGAACATCAGGCCATTCAACCAGCCGCCGCGCTGGCTCTGCAGGATCGCCGAGCCGAAATCCAGCAGGACAGGGCTGCCATCCGGGCTGATCAGGATGTTGCCCCTGCGCTTGAGGTCTGCATGCGCCACACCAGCCGCATGTACCGCCAGGATGCACCGGAGCAACTCGCGGAAAAACCGCGCGCGGTCAGCCAGGGCTGCCGCCGTCTCGCGATAGGGTTCGCCCTCGGCAAATTCGAGCAGCAGGCTGCCATCAGCTTCCATACCGAGACAGCGCGGCACACCGGGCACCCCATCCAGACGCTGATAGGCAGCATACTCCCGGCGCAGCATCGCCCGACGCAGCCAGAGCACCAGCCCCCGCCCCATCGCCTGCTTGACGACTACCCTGTCGGCGCCGGTCCCACGCAGCCAGACGACGCCCTGGTAGCCGCGGCTCAGGAATCGCTCAGCTTGCGCCATCAGGCCGGAAACCCCGCAGGACCGCGCTGCCCCATCAGACCCGCATGCCAATCCAGGCGATGCAGATCAGCGTAAACGCCAGAACGACTGGTTCCAGGTTTTGCCGCAGCGATGTCATCAGCGACCAGTTGGCCGGCCCGCGCGGAATCAGCTTGCGCGGAATCACGGCTGGCACGGTGGCACTCCAGCGCTCCCAGGCCTCGCCGAAAATCCGCCGCAGCTTGCGATCCTCATACTCGATCGCCACCGGGTAATAGAACCACCAGAAAGCCACTGCCACCAGCGGCGCCCACCAGCGGCCGCAGGCCGCAGTAAAGCCGATCAGGATCAGCAGATTGCCCGTGTAAAGCGGGTGCCGGACCAGTGAATACGGCCCATCCGTCGCAAGCTGCTTGTTCTTGACGATGAACCCCGAGGCATATACCCGCAACAGGGAGCCAGCCACCACGCAAAATACCCCGGACCAGAATGCGGCGGGAAACGGC
>JAHDYN010000145.1:0-4694 GCA_023383735.1 Gammaproteobacteria bacterium
GTGCCTGAAATGCCGCATGCCGGTGAAGATCATCGCGATATCGTGTTCGTCGGCTGCGGCGATCACTTCGGCATCGCGCATCGAGCCACCGGGGTGGATGATGGTGCGGATGCCAAAGCTGGCTGCCAGGTCGATGCCGTCGCGGAACGGAAAGAATGCATCTGAAGCCATCACGCAGCCGGTGGTCTTCAGGCCGGCTTCGCCGGCCTTCCAGGCGGCGATGCGCACGCTCATCACGCGACTCATCTGTCCGGCGCCGATGCCGATGGTGGCCTGGTCGCGCACGAACAGGATGGCGTTGGACTTCACGGCGCGTACCAGCGACCAGGCGAGGCGGGCATCGGCAAGTTCGCCGGCTGTCGGCTGACGCTTGCTGACCACGCGCAGGGCGTCGGCCGGCAGCACGGCGACATCGCTGTCCTGCACCAGCATGCCGCCCTCGATCTGCTCGAGGCGCAGCGCGGGCGGCCGGCTGGTGTGCAGCGGGCCAGTGGCGAGGACGCGGATGTTCGGCTTGCGGGCGAGGGCTGCCAGCGCTTCCGGCGTAAAGGCAGTTGCCAGCAGCACTTCGACAAATTGCCGCTCGATGATGGCCGTCGCGAGTGCGCCGTCGACCTCGGCGTTGAAAGCGATGATGCCGCCGAAGGCAGAGGTCGGGTCTGTGGCGTAGGCCTTCTCGTAAGCCGCCGCGGCGGAAGTGCCGAGCCCCACACCACAGGGATTGGCGTGTTTCACGATCACGCAGGCCGGCGCCGGCAGCGGACGCACGCACTCGAGCGCGGCATCGGCATCGGCGAGATTGTTGAAGGAGAGTTCCTTGCCCTGGTGCAGCTGCGCGCCGACCACGGTATCGCCAGCGCCGCCGGCCAGCGTGTAGAGGCCTGCGCGCTGATGCGGGTTTTCTCCGTAGCGCAGCGTCTCGCGCAGCCGCAGGCCGATCGGATAGCGCGTGGGCAGCTCGTTGTCTTCGTCGGCGGCACGCAGCCAGCTCCACACCGCCGCGTCATAGGTCGCGGTGTGTGCGAAGGCCTTGCGTGCCAGGTAACGGCGGGTGCTCGCGGATACGCTGCCCCCGCTCTCCAGTTCGCCGAGCACGCGCTCGTAGTCGGCAGGATCCACCATCACCGCGACGAAATCGTGGTTCTTGGCGGCGCCGCGAATCATGGCCGGGCCGCCGATGTCGATGTTCTCGATGGCGTCCTCGCGCGTGCAGCCGGGCTTGCTGGTCGTGGCTTCGAAGGGGTAAAGGTTGACCACCAGCAGGTCGATGGGCCTGATCCCGTGCTGTGCCATGACCGCGGCATCTGTCTCGCCGCGATTCAGCAGACCGCCGTGAATCAGCGGATGCAGCGTCTTCACGCGCCCGTCCATGATCTCGGGAAAGCCCGTGATTTCAGCCACATCCGTGACCGGCAGCCCGGCCTGCCGCAACGCGATGGCGGTGCCACCGGTAGACAGGATTTCGATATCGAGTTTGTGCAGTCGGGTGGCAAGGGCCACTACACCGGCTTTGTCAGAGACGCTGATCAGGGCTCGGGTACAACGGGGCATGAGGCCGCCTGGACGAAGTGAAAATGAAAAGCTGTGGGGTGGACTCAGTCCAGCAGTTCGTACTGGCGCAGTTTCTTCCGTAGTGTGGCGCGATTGATGCCGAGAATTTCGGCGGCAACGCTTTGGTTGCCGCCGGTGTAATCGAGCACCGTCTTGAACAGCGGTGTTTCGATTTCGCCGAGCACCAGTTCGTACAGGTCACCGGGCCGGTGTCCGTTGAGATCGCTGAAGTAACACTGCAGCGCTTCTTCGGTGAGGTCGCGCAGCGGACGATTCCTGACGCGTACGACTGCGGCGCCGTTGCGGGCCGGGACGTGTTTTTTCGCGGGACCCTTGCCGCGGGTTTTCTTTGCCACCGTTCGAGTACTCCTGGAGACAGTTTCCGGCTGCCGCCTGCAAGCAGGGCAACCGGATCGTCTGATCTGCATGGCGTGCTCACCACACGCACGGTTGTCCATCGGGTGAGTCCGCGGCGCAACGGCACATGAAAAATTATTCGACCGTGCGCGGGGGAGCGATCATAGCACGCTGCTGCGGACGCTAGCGCGTGAAAGGTACTTTCTGATCGCGTTCCTGTTGACAGACCAGTCCTCCGCGACGGTAAAGCACGCAGATGTCCACCTCGTAGCCAAATGCATCCGTGCCCGGGTCGCGCAGGCTGATCCTGACCGGGATCAAATAACCTGGAGTGAGCAGTTCGGCTGTCGGCCTGATGCCGTCCAGATATTCATCGGGACTGAACACGCGGCTGCCCAATGATTTCGCAAAGCGATCGTGCAGGGTGACTCGCACCATCGGCAGTCCCACAGGGCTGGAGCCAATGACGGCGATGCGCGCGAGCACATCGAGTGCGCCGCGCGTTGTTGCGCCGGCCACCGCTTCGGAGCTGCGCACCTCATAGGCGTTCAGGTTCCAGTCGGGCAGCAGCGACAGATCCAGTGCGGCATAGATGCGCGTGAGGGGCTGGTACAGCGCCGGCCGTGCGGCCAGATCATCGCGCTGGTAGTGAATGAGCTGCAGCAGCAGCGTCAGGGCCAGAATCGCTGCGCCCAGGCCATACAGGCGGCGTCCACGGCGCTGCGGCGGCGGCTCGAATTCCGGCCGCCATTCGAAGGGGCGCCCGCTCGGCCCGGGCTCAATCGGCAGCGCCGGGCTGTCATGCAGTGCGGCGCCCGCGTCAAGGGGCTCGTCGGGCTCTTCTTCCGGGTCGCCGCTGTCCGTGGCTTGATCTGCCGATGCAGTGACAGGCCCCGGCTCGGCGTCGGGCCCGGGGGCTGCTGCGGCATCCAGGCTGTCGGCCTCGATGCGGTAGACAGGGGCTTCATCGAGGTCTTCGCTTTCATCCGGCTCTTCATTCAGCAGATGCTGCCAGTCTTCCAGAACGTAGTTGATCGAGGCGGTGTCCGAGCCGCCCCCGTATGCGGGGCCTGCTTGCGTTTCAGGTTCCGGCGCGGGCCCGGTCTCAAGTCCGGCGATCTGCTCTTCATCGGACGCCGGCAGGTCCCTGATCGACGGAAGCTGCGGCTCGACGACCTCGACAAAAAAATCCGACCAGTTGTCTTCCGGAACATTGAACTCCAGCGTCTCGTCGCCCGTGACCGAATCCAGTGCGCTGATGTCCGGTTCCTGTTCGGGTTCCGATTCGGGTTCTGGTTCTGGTTCGGGTTCGGGTTCGGGTTCGGGTTCGGGTTCCGGCGGCGCTGGTGTCGCGTGCGGTCCGGGCTGCGGCGGCATGGCCAGTTGCGGCAGGACCGTCGTGGGTGGCGGCTCGTCGGTCAGCGTCGCGAGCGCGTTGAAGGTCGCCGAACAATGCCCGCAGCGCACCTGTCCTTCCGCGACGCGCAGCTCCGCGGGGCTTACCCGGAACACCGTGCCGCATTCATTGCAGGTGGTAAACATGTTCAGTCAGCCACGCATCCCGTCAGCAGTACCCAGTCATCCTGTTGCGCCGTCAGCTCGAGCTGCAGCCATGGCCGGAACGCGGCCACGACTTCAGCAGACTGTTCGGCAAGGATACCGCTCAATGCGACACGGGTCGCCGGCCCGGCATGGCGGCGCAGTTCCGGTGCCAGACCGACCAGCGGGCCGGACAGGATGTTGGCCACGATGACAGCGTAGCGGTCGTCCGGACAGTCGGCCGGCAGGCAGAGGTCGAGTTGCTCGCTGCAGCGGTTGCGGAGCGCGTTGTCCCGGCTGGCCACCAGGGCCTGCGGGTCGATGTCCACACCCGTGCAACGCCGGGCACCGAGTGCGAGCGCGGCAATCGCCAGGATTCCCGAGCCGCAACCGTAGTCGAGCAGTCGCGTGCCGGTGAGTGGCACGCCATCGAGCCAGCTCAGGCACATTGCGGTGGTCGGGTGGGTACCGGTGCCAAAGGCGAGCCCCGGCTCGAGAATGACGCTGATGCCATCGGCGGCCGGGCAGGACTGTCCGACCGGGCAGATCCACAGCCGTTTGCCAAAGCGCAGCGGTTTGAGCTGACGACGCCAGTCTGCATCCCAGTCGCGGTCCTCGACCACGCTGAAGCTGACTGCTGCCGCAGGCGCGCCGAGCGCGGCCTTCAGGGCGGTTGCAATACCGGGGCGCGATGCGTCTGCCGGAAACAGTGCGGTGATGCGGACCTCGGCCCAGAGCGGCGCCGCACCGGGGGCAGGTTCCAGGATTTCTTCCTCGTTGGCCGACTCTGTCCAGCTGACCAGCGCGCCGAGAGCCTCGAGCAGCGCCTCGGCGCTGGCGATGGACTCGCGCGGAACCTCCAGTTGCGCCTGCAGCCAGCTGTCGGGCATGGACATGGCGCAAGCGCGTCAGGAGCGCAGGCGCTTCTCCAGGTAGTGAATGTCGGTGCCGCCGGCGCGGAAAGACGCGTCCTGGCACAGATCCACATGCAGCGGGATATTGGTCTTGATGCCTTCCACGACCATCTCTGACAGGGCGATGCCCATGCGCGCGATGGCGGTCTGCCGGTTCTCGCCATAGGCGATCACCTTGGCGATCAGGGAGTCGTAGAACGGCGGCACCACATAGCCGCTGTAGATATGGCTGTCGACCCGGATGCCGGGCCCCCCCGGCGGGTGCCACAGGTCCACCTTGCCGGGCGAGGGCATGAAGCTGCGTGGGTCTTCTGCATTGATGCGGCACTCGAT
>JAHDYN010000145.1:4704-5699 GCA_023383735.1 Gammaproteobacteria bacterium
CTGGCCGAAGGACAGTCGCTCGCCGGCTGCGATGCGCAGCTGTTCCTTCACGATATCCACGCCGGTGATCATTTCGGTGACCGGGTGCTCGACCTGCACCCGCGTGTTCATCTCGATGAAATAGAACTCGCCATTCTCGTAGAGGAATTCGAAAGTACCGGCGCTGCGATAGCCGATCTCCTGGCAGGCGCGCACGACCCGGGCGCCCATCTTCATGCGCAGCTCGTCGGAAATGCCCGGCGCCGGCGCTTCCTCGATGACTTTCTGGTGCCGCCGCTGCATCGAGCAGTCGCGGTCGAAGAGGTGCACGACGTTGCCATGTGCATCCGCCAGCACCTGAAACTCGACATGGCGCGGATGTTCCAGGTACTTCTCCATGTACAGCGTGCCGTCACCGAAGGCTGACGCCGCTTCGGTGCCGGTCAGCGTGACCGCATTGGGCAGCGCTGCGTCGCTGTGCACCACGCGCATGCCGCGCCCGCCACCACCGGCCGCTGCCTTGATGATCACCGGATAACCGATCGAGCGCGCCATGGCCTGGACCTCATCGAGATCCTCCGGCAGCGGGCCATCCGAACCCGGCACGCAGGGCACGCCGGCCGCCTTCATGGCCGCCTTCGCGGAGATCTTGTCGCCCATCAGGCGAATCACATCCGGCGGCGGGCCGATGAAGATGAAGCCGCTGCGCTGCACGCGCTCGGCAAAGTCGGCGTTTTCCGACAGGAAGCCATAACCCGGATGGATGGCCACGGCATCGGTGACTTCGGCCGCGCTGATGATCGCCGGCATGTTCAGGTAGCTCTGGGCCGAGGCGGGCGGGCCGATGCAGACGGTCTCGTCGGCGAGCAAGACGTGCTTCAGGCTGGAATCCGCCGTGGAGTGGACGGCGACCGTCTTGATGCCGAGCTCGCGGCAGGCGCGCTGGATGCGCAGGGCGATTTCGGCGCGGTTGGCGATGACGACCTTGTCGAGCATGTGCTTGGCTGACCTGGGTG
>JAHDYN010000146.1:0-5268 GCA_023383735.1 Gammaproteobacteria bacterium
GTCTTCGTAGCGCTGCGGCAGCAGGAACAGCAGATCCAGCGGCCGGCTGATGCCCAGGCGGTGCAGGCGTTCTTCGGCAGCCGGCCCGACTCCGCGCAGTGAGCGGAGATCAGGGGACGAGGATTGCATCCGCCTCGACAGCGGCACCGCGCGGCAGGGAAGCGACGCCGATCGCTGCCCGGGCCGGATAGGGCTGCGTGAAGAACTCGGCCATCACCTCGTTGACGATACCGAAATGGCTCAGATCGGTGAGGTACACCGTGACCTTTACGGCGCTGTCCAGCGACGTGCAGGCCTCGGCGGCAACGGCGGCCAGATTGATGAAGACCTGGCGGACATGCGCACGCATATCGCCTTCGACGAGCTGCCCGGTGGCAGGATCAAGCGGCAACTGGCCCGAGAGGTATACGGCATCTCCGGCGCGGATCGCCTGCGAATAGGTACCGATTGCAGCGGGTGCATTCTGGCTGTTGATGGCTTGTCTGACCATGGTGTGTTGAAAACTCCGGGATGGATTCAGGTACAGGTACGGCTCAGTTTCTTCACCACCTTCATGCGCCGGATGCTGCGGATGACCTGTGCCAGCTGCTTGCGGTCGCGCACCAGGATCGAAAACAGCATGGCCGCCGAATCGTCGTGGCGCTCATCGATGGAAACCTGTTCGATGTTCGAGCCCGCATCGGCAATCCGGCTCGCCACTTCGGCCAGCACGCCGGGGCGGTTGTCGACATCAATGCGGATCTCGGCGGAGAACTCCCGATCGATGCCGGGCTGCCAGCTGACCGTGATCCACTTGTTGGGCTGCTTGCGGTATTCGCTGAGGTTCCCGCAGGCGTTGCGGTGTATCACCACGCCGCGGCCGGTGCTGAGGTAGCCCATGATCGGGTCGCCCGGTATCGGGTGACAGCAGCGCGCATAGGACACCACCAGCCCTTCGGTACCGGCAATCACGATCGGAGTCGGTGTCAGCGGTGCGGCAGCACCGCCGGTCGGGCTGGCGGCAACGGGGCTGGCCGGCTGCAGGATCGTCTTGGCGACCAGCGGCGCCAGGCGCTCGCCGAGGCCGAGCTGCCGGAACAGTTCATCGGCACTCTTCAGCTTCAGTTCGGCCAGCAGTGTCTGCATCCGCTCATCGCTGATCTTGCGCAAGGGCGTGCCGGCATCCCGCATGGCCTGGTCGAGCAGCCGGCGGCCGAGGTCCTGGGCTTCGCCCTGGCGCAGGTTCTTCAGGTACTGGCGCACGGCGGTGCGGGCTTTGGCCGTTACCACGAAATTGACCCAGCTGGGATTGGGCCGTGCGGTCTTGGCGGTGATCACCTCCACCGTCTGGCCGTTCTCGATCTGGGTGCGCAAGGGCACGAGCCGCCGGTCGATCTTGGCAGCGACGCAGCGGTCGCCGATATCGGTATGCACCGCGTAGGCGAAGTCCACGCAGGTCGCGCCGCGCGGCAGGCGCATGATCTCGCCCTTGGGCGTGAAGACGTAGACGGCATCGGGAAACAGGTCGACCTTGACGTGTTCCATGAATTCCTCGGAGTTGGCCGTCGACTGCATCTCGTTGATGCTGGCCAGCCACTCGCGGGCACGCGCCTGCGGCGGCGTCACTTCCTGGTCGTCTTCCTTGTAGTGCCAGTGTGCGGCGACGCCGGTGTCGGCGACCCGGGCCATTTCGGTGGTGCGGATCTGCACCTCGATCGGCGTGCCGTTCGGCCCGAACAGACTGGTGTGCAGTGACTGATAGCCGTTGATGCGCGGGATCGCGATGTAATCCTTGAACCTGCCGGGCATCGGCTTGTAGATCCGGTGCACCACGCCGAGCACGCGGTAGCACTCGTCCACCGAATCGACGATCACGCGAAAACCGAAGACATCGGCGATGTCGCCCAGCGAGCGCTTCTTCGTCTCCATCTTCCGGTAGATGCTGTACAGATGCTTCTTGCGCCCGGTGACGGTGGCCTTGAGTCCCGCCTCCCGCAGTGCCTGATTGAGCTTCTCCGCGATGTTCTTCACGAACTGCCGCTGGTTGCCCTCGGCGCGGCGCACCGCCTTGTCGAGCACGCGGTAGCGGAACGGATGTGCGTAACGGAAACCGAGGTCCTCGAGCTCCGTCTTGAGCGTGTTCATGCCGAGGCGGTTGGCGATCGGTGCGTAGATCTCCAGGGTTTCGCGGGCGATGCGCCCCTGCTTTTCCGCCGGCATCGAGTCGAGCGTCTGCATGTTGTGCAGGCGGTCGGCGAGCTTGAGCAGGATCACCCGGATGTCCTGCACCATCGCGAGCATCATCTTGCGGAAGCTCTCGACCTGCAGTTCGCTGCGGCTGTTGAAGTTCAGCTTTTCCAGTTTGCTGACGCCGTCGACCAGCGAGGCGATTTCCGTGCCGAACTTCTGGGCAATCTCGTCCTTGGCGGTCGGCGTGTCCTCGATGACATCGTGCAGGAGCGCGGCCGCGATGCTCGGGTAGTCCAGATGGAGATCGGCGAGGATGGCGGCAACCGCAACCGGGTGCGTTATATAGGCATCGCCGGAGTGCCGCTTTTGCCCCTCGTGGCATCTGGCGCTGAAAGCATGCGCTTCGCTGATCAGCTTGAGCTGCTGGCGTGACAGGTAGGATGTTTTCGCCAGCAGGCCGGCCAGCCCGCTGGTGCGACGCGTCAGCGGCAAACGATTGAGAAGGGTGGCGGCATAGTCCATGGCAGGGATTCTAGCGCCGTCCCTGCCGGCGGGCGTGGTCCCGTCAGCAATTACCGGGATTGCTGTCTCAGTCCGGCAAATCGTCATCCAGCTGGTCGAGGCGCAGCGGCACTTCTGCCAGCGCCATCTCGGCCTGTTCCTGCGCCAGACGGTCTTCCGGTGTCTGGTCCGCCTCGGCGAGCAGATCCCGGGTGACCAGGCCTTCGGCGATTTCGCGCAGGGCGATGACCGTCGGTTTGTCGTTCTCGCGGTCTACCAGCGGCTCGGCGCCGTTCGCGATGCGGCGGGCGCGCTTGGCGGCCACCAGCACCAGTTCGAACAGGTTGGATACGTTCTGCAGGCTGTCTTCGACGGTAATGCGGGCCATTTGGTGTTCCTGGATTGCGCTGCGGATGACTGGGCGCAGACTCTAGCCGCGGCAGGAGATGCGCCGCAATCGCTTATGCGAACTTGGTCTAAGTGCGCGGGCGGATCTGCTCAGCCGGCGAGAATCGCCCGGACCGCTGCGGCGCGCTCCGGAGACTTCGTGGACAGGTGCTGTCCATGGCCTGCGATGATCGCGTTCAGATCGTCGCTGGCCTGTCGCTGGTCGGTGTTGATCACCACATAGTCGAACTCGTGCCAGTGGGCCATGTCGTCGAAGGCCTGGCTGAGCCGCTGCCGGATCACGTCTTCGGAGTCCGTCGCCCGGTTGCGCAGCCGGCGTTCGAGCTCGGCCGTGCTGGGCGGCATGATGAAGATCGAGCAGCAGTGCGGGGCATTCCGGCGGATCTGCTGCGCGCCCTGCCAGTCGATTTCCAGCAGCACGTTGTGCCCGCTGGCGAGTATCGCCTCGATCTGCGCGCGACTGGTCCCATAGAGATTGCCGAACACGCGGGCGTGCTCCAGAAACTCACCGGCGGCAGCCATCGCCTCGAAGCGGGCCTCGTCGACGAAGAAATAGTCGCGCTCGGGCACTTCGCCGGGGCGTGGCTTGCGCGTGGTGAATGACACCGAGAAGCAGAGCGCCGGATCGCGCGCCATCAGCGCCTTGACCAGCGTGGTCTTGCCGGCGCCGGAGGGCGCGGAGAGAACGAACAGCGTGCCGGTTTCGGGCGCGTGTCTTTCGGTTTGTGGCAACTCCGGCAAAGACATCGGTCTTACTCGACGTTCTGAACCTGCTCGCGAATCTGCTCGATCAGCACCTTGATGTCCACGGCCAGCCGGGTGGTCTCGGCATCGGCAGACTTGGAACCCAGGGTGTTGGCTTCGCGATTCAGTTCCTGCACGAGGAAGTCGAGCCGGCGTCCCACCGGTGCGCCGGAACGGAGATTGCTGCGGAACTCGGCGATGTGTGCGGTGAGGCGGTCGAGCTCTTCGCTGACATCCAGCTTCTGGGCGAGCAGCGCGATCTCCTGTTCCAGGCGTTCGCTGTCGGCCGGGATGCCGAGCGATGCAATCCGCTCGGCCAGCCGTTCGCGGATGCGGGTCAGCACCGCGGGCAAGCGACCGACAACGGTGGCAACGCAGCTTTCGATCTCGGTGAGCCGCTTCTCGAACATTTCCTCGATGCGTGCACCCTCGCGTCCGCGGGCGGCATCGAGGTCGGCCAGCGCGGCCTCGAATCCGGCCAGCGCCAGCGGCAGCAATGCCGAGAAATCCTGTTCTTCCTGCTCCAGCACGCCGGGCCAGCGCAGCAGTTCGATCGGGTTCAGCGCAGCTGTATTCCGGATCTCATCGGCCAGGGCTCGCGCATGGCCGATGATCTGGCGTGCCAGCGCGAGGTTGAGCTGACTGGCCGGCAGCTGGCCTTGCGGGCTGCGCAGGCTGAGGCTCGCCTCGACGCGGCCGCGGCCAAGGCGGGTGGCCGCCAGTTGCCGTATATCGTTTTCGATGGGCCGGAACATCTCGGGCAGCCGCAGCTGCACTTCGAGGTAGCGGTTGTTGACCGAACGCAGTTCCCACAGGAGCGCGCCCTGCGGAGTGACCGACTCAGATTGTGCGAATCCCGTCATGCTGCGGATCAAAAGCTGTACTCCTGCTGAAAGCGCGTGGTCTGTGGCCGCGTGCCTGCGGTTATGGCAAAGATTGTGTGCATCGTTCCGGAGGCGCGCTTAGACTGTCATGCACTGCGGTGCATTGTAGTTCCGCATCCCCGTTTTTTTATACACATGGGCTTTTCCGGGTGGGCGCGCCTTGCGAGTCGAGTATGCAGATCTGAGCCTGATCGGTGATCGGGAGGAAAACCAGGACCGGGTTCTGGTCGTTGCGGACGAGAAATCGGTGCTGCTCATCGCCATAGACGGGATGGGCGGCCACGCCGATGGGGCCGGTGCGGCCCAGTTGGCAGCCGAGACCGTGAGGGATGCATTCAATCGCATCCAGCACCCGGTCTTTGACCCGATCGGCTTTCTGCATCTTGCCATCGGCCGGGCGCATGCCAACCTCGTGCTGCTGGGTGCAAGCCTGTCGATGGAGGCCCGGCCGCGCGCCACCTGTGCGCTCTGCCTCGTGCAGGATGGCGCCGCCTTCTTTGCCCATGTCGGCGACAGCCGCATCTATCACCTGCGACAGGGGAAGGTGCACGAGCGCACCCGC
>JAHDYN010000146.1:5278-5679 GCA_023383735.1 Gammaproteobacteria bacterium
GGCCGATATCGCCGCGCATCCGATGCGCAACTACGTGGAATGCTGCCTGGGCGGCGATATCTGGCTGCCGGGCATGACCATCACGCGCCAGAAGCGGCTGGAGTCCGGCGACATTCTGCTCGCCTGCTCCGATGGCCTGTGGTCCGGGTTGGGGGATGAGCGGCTCGGCAGTCTGGGCACGGAAGGCGAGGCACTAGCCGCCGGACTGCGGCGCATCGGCGAGCAGTCCGTCCGCATCAGCAGCCCTCACAGCGACAACACCTCTGCAGTCGCGCTGCGCCTGCTGGCTTGAACAAGGATTGCAACTGATGTCCGGAAGCTCCCATTCGTCGCGGCCCAGCCAGCGGCTGCCTGCCGAAATGCGCCCGGTGGCATTTTCCACCGGCTTCACGCGCCATGCC
>JAHDYN010000147.1 GCA_023383735.1 Gammaproteobacteria bacterium
GCCGCATTCGCCGCCGTCGCAACCGGTCTTGGTACCGGTCCGGCCGGCCGTTTCGCGCAGGTAGTCGACCAGCAGTTGCTGCTCGGTCACGGCATCTTCGCGCCAGGCGCCGTTGAGGCACAGGCGCAGCATGCGTTTGCGGGATACTGGCGTCACTGGATGAAAATCTGCCTGGGAATTGTCATACGTCATGATGCTAAGTATTATGGTACCGAAATACTGTTTCAAGATCCACAGCCCTGCCGTGACGGGGCTGGCACAAACACGGGGGCGGGGGCCTGCTGCACGGCGGGACCGGTCCGCATGGAACGGGGGAAGCGGTTCATGACGCAGGGTCCAGGCAAGAAGACAGGAAAATCGGCAGCCGCCGGGCCTGCCAGGGCCGGCACGCCCGCGACCGGATCGGACCCGGGCGAGATGCCGGCCGTGCAGCCGCTGATTCGCCCGGCGCGGCGTGGCGATATCCCGGCCGTGACCGCTCTCGACGCCCAGATCACCGGGATCGACAAGGCCACTCACTGGCAGGACCTCTACGAGCAGAAGAGCAAGGCCGGTCCGCCGGCCGGCGTCTTTCTGGTCGCCACCGCACCGAATGCCGGCGAACAGCTGCTTGGCTTCATCGTCGGCGAGATCCGCGCCTGGGAATTCGGCTCGACCCCCTGCGGCTGGGTCTATGCGATGTCGGTCTCGCCGGATGCCCGCCTGCAGGGCGTGGCCGCGGCACTGCTCGACACGCTGGCCGAGACCTTCCGCAAGGCCGGCGTCAGCAAGATGCGCACCATGGTGGCACGCGACAATCCCCTGCCGCTGCTGTTCTTCCGCGGCGAGGGCATGATGGCCGGCCCGTACATCCAGCTCGAAAAGGATCTGCTGTGACCGACCTCAACGCCTGCCCGCACGCCACGAGGACAGCCGCATGAAGCTCCAGATCGCCAGCCGGCTGGCCATTTACGCCGTCCTCGAACTGGTGGCCAATCCCGACCGGCAAATGACGGTTACCGAGATCAGCAACAAGTTCGGCATCTCCACCCACCATCTGGCCAAGGTCATGCATACGCTCGGGCGCGCCGGACTGGTGCGCTCGGTCCGCGGCGCCGGCGGTGGTTACCAGCTCAGCAGCAATGCCAGGCGCACCACGCTGCTGGACATCGTCGAACTCTTCGAAGAGCTGGGGCCGCCGGGCGCCGACAGCAACGGACCCGGCCACGGCAGCGACGAAGCGGCAGCGCTCGACCTGGTGTTGCGCGAGATCGATGACAGCGCCCGCGCCACGCTGGGCTCGATCACGCTGGAAACCATGCGCAACATCATCCAGCGCACGCGGACGCGCGCGACCCAGTGACATGCCGACCGGTGAGTTCTACAACGCGGCTGTCGATTTCCTGGACCGCAACGTCGACGAGGGCCGCGGTGCCTCGCTCGCGGTTCGTGATCCGCAGCGCGCGCTGAGCTACCGGGAACTGCGCGATGCCGCCGCCCGTGTGGCCGGGCTCCTGGCCCGCTACGGCGTGCAGCGCGAGCAGCGCATCGCGCTGCTGCTCTTCGACACGGTCAGCTTCCCGGTGTTTTTCTGGGGTGCGATACGAGCGGGCGTGGTCCCGGTACTCCTCAATACCCGCCTGACGGCCGAGCAGTACCGCTACATGCTCGAAGACTCCAGGGCGCAACTGGTGCTGGTCTCCCCGGATCTGCAGCCCGTCATCGAGGAAGCCGCGAGCGGATTGCCGGGATTGAAGGCCATCCTGCCCATCGGCGAGGATGCACCGGAACCGCCTGACGCGCTGCTCGCGGAGTATTCGCCCGGCGCTCCGGCTGTCACCTGCGCCGACGAAGTCGCCTACTGGCTGTACTCCTCCGGCACCACCGGCATGCCCAAGGGCGTGATGCATGTGCACTCCACGCCGCGCGCGATCTGCCGGACCAGCGGCAAAAACCTGATCGGCTTCCGCGAGGACGACCTGAGCTTTTCCACGGCCAAGTGCTTTTTTGCCTACGGACTGAGCAATTCCCTGTTCGTCCCGGCCGGTGCAGGCGGCGCCGCCCTGCTCTGTCCCGAGCACTCGACGCCGACCGTGGTGTGCGAGCTCATGCGCCGCTTTCCGCCGACCATGTTCTATGCCGTACCCACCCTCTACGCACTGATACTCAACGACGAGAACTGCCAGCGCGATGCGGGCTGGCAGCGGGTGCGGCTGTGCTTCTCCGCCGGCGAGGCCCTGCCTGCCCATATCGGTGAAGCCTGGAGCGCGCGTTTTGGCGTCGACATCATCAACGGCGTCGGCACCACGGAAATGAATCACCTGTTTCTCGCGAATGTGCCGGGCAAGGTCGAGTACGGCACCGCCGGCGTGCCCGTCACCGGCTATGAACTGAAGCTGGTCGATGACCAGAACACCGTCGTCGGCGACATGACGTGCGGCGAGTTGCTGGTGCGCGGCCCCACCGCCGCCCAGGGCTACTGGAACCAGCGCGACAAGTCGCGGCGCATCTTCGAGGGCGAGTGGACGCGCACCGGCGACAAATACGAGCGCCGTGCCGATGGCGTCTACCTGTACTGCGGACGCAGCGACGACATGTTCAAGGTCAGCGGCATCTGGGTATCGCCCAACGAGGTCGAGGCTGCGCTGGCCTCGCATCCGCGCGTGCTCGAAGCGGCCGTCATTCCCTTCGAAAGCAGCGATGGCCTGCTCAAACCCAAGGCCTTTGTCGTGCTCCGCGAACCCGGCGATGCGGCACTCGAGCGCGCACTCTACGAAGAACTCAAGGTGCACGTGAAGCGATCGATCGGTCCCTGGAAGTATCCGCGCTGGATCGAGTTCGTGCCCAGACTGCCGCGCACCGCCACCGGCAAACTGCAGCGCTACAAGCTGCGGGAGTGGAGCGAGCTGCTCGCCCGGCGCAAAAAAGAGGACAGCGCCAGACAGTAAGCGGCGCCGCACGCCCCGCGGCGGCCGGTCGCTCAGTCGATGATCAGCACCTTGGCGCCACGGACGTGGCGGTGTCTGAGCTCCGTCAGGGCGCGGTTGGCATCGGCCAGCGGATAACACGCCAGCTCCGGCCGCAGCGGGATCGCGGCTGCCAGCTGCAGGAACTCGCGCACGTCGCGGCGCGTGACGTTGGCCACCGTCTTGATCTCCTTCTCGCGCCACAGGTGTTCCGGATAGTCGATCTCGAGCAGCGCCTGCCGGTCGACCGTCTCCTTGCGGATCGCGTTGATGACCAGCCGGCCGCCGGCATCCAGGTTCAGCGCCTCGACCACAGGCGTCCAGACCGGGGTCGTGTCGATGATTGCGGCACAGGGCCATGGCGAACGATCCCGCGTATCGCCGGCCCACGAAGCACCGCGTTCGAGCGCAAAGGCGCGCTCTTCGGCGCTGCGCGCAAACACCACGACCGGCGAGCCGGGGAACCGGTGCCGTACCAGTGCCAGCACCAGGTGTGCCGATGCGCCAAAACCGGTGAGCCCCAGCGTCTGGCCATCCTGCAGATTGCTCAACGACAGCGAGCGGTAGCCGATGGCGCCGGCACAGAGCAGCGGCGCCGCCTCCACGTCGGACAGGTTCTCCGGCAGGCGGCAGGCGAAGTCCGCCCGCACGCTCATGTACTGCGCGTAACCGCCGTGCGCATCGAGGCCGGTGGCCCTGAACGACGGGCAGAGGTTCTCCAGCCCGCCCAGGCAGAACCCGCAATGGCCGCAGGCCGAATTGATCCAGGCGACACCGACCCGGTCGCCCACCTGCAGCCCCGAGCGCTGCAGCACCTCCAGCGAATCGCGTTCACCAAGCGCCGCCACACGACCCACCGCCTGGTGACCCGGCACGACCGGCAGCCGCGGCGGCGGCAGGCGCCCTTCGATTTCGTCGATCTCGGTGTGGCACACGCCGCAGGCGGCAACCCTGATCAGGATCTCGCCGTCACCGGCCACCGGTTCCGGCCATTCGCAGAGCCGCAGTGGCGCCTCGTTGTCCGCCAGGCTGCTGATCTTCTCGAGAACCATTGCGCGCATCGTGGTTACCGCGGTGGATGCCGCATATCGACCTCGCCTGCTTCGACTAGACTCCGATTCTGTCTTCAATCGGGCCCGGATGCGATGACAATTTCAGCCTCACAACCGGTTGCCACACTGGCCCGCATCCGCGCCCGCAGCGATGGCGGGCCGGTGCTCTGGTGGTGGCACGGCGAAGTGCTGGGCAAGCGCCCCGGCGAGATCGCCAGGCGCCTGATGCGCATCACCGGCATCGGCTTCAACCGCCTCACCCGGCTGCCGGACGGCCTCTGGGAGTCGCGGATGAGCGAGGCCGGCTACTACATCGACGCCGATACCGGCGCCTTTCTCGACAGCTGGACCAATCCGTATACCGGCCGCGTGGTCACCCCGCCGGCCAACCGGCTGCGCCTGCGCTATCTGATCGAAGACGGCGGCACCATCCGGCCGTCCTTTCCGGGCGCACCCTTTGAGGGCCAGGTCGGTGCACCGCTGATCGTGGGCGACACGGTCTGGAGCAGCGAACGGCTCGCGGCACAGTTTCCGGCGGCTGCCACGCCCGCGGCGCCGGGCGCGCCGAAGGGGCTGGCCGGCGAACCGATGGAAGTCACGCATTTCTGCGCCTCGGTGGCCGACGTCAACAACCCGCTGCTCGGCAACGTGCCGGCCACCATGAGTCACACCACGATGTGGAGCTTCTATCCGTGGATGGATATGGCGCCCGATGCCGGTTATGTGCTCTCGGAGATCATCGGACGGAAGATCGCAGGCCCTGCGGACATGCCGGTGGCGCTGCGCGAGCGCATCGAGCGCGACCATCCGGGTTTTCTCGCCAGCCCGGATATCTGAGGACTTGCTTCAGACGCCGAGCGCGGTTTCCCGGGAGACCACCGGCCCGTCCTTTTCCCAGAACGGCGGGAAGCGCATGGCGACCGCCGAGCAGGCCAGCG
This sequence comes from Gammaproteobacteria bacterium, assembly GCA_023383735.1. Lineage (GTDB taxonomy): Bacteria > Pseudomonadota > Gammaproteobacteria > Steroidobacterales > SHZI01. The sequence goes on from JAHDYN010000147.1 coordinate 4,936, forward strand.
CGGCGCCATGGAAGACGACGAACAACAGCGCATTGCCGAACAGCGTGAAGTGCGCCAGCGCAACGCACAGGAAAGGCATGTGCCCGAACAGCACCTTTCTGGCATTCGTCGCGCGGATGTTGTGCGGCGGAGAGACGTGGATATCCCACCACCCCGACTGGTAGATCTGGCCGTAGCCGGCCAGCACGAAGAACACCAGCAGCGCGGTGCCCCAGCGGGCAAAACCGAACTCCTCGATCACGGCCCAGAACACCAGCGTCAGCTGGCCTGACGTGAAGCCCCAGGCCAGGCCGAAAACGATCTGCGGCAGCAGATACAGCTTGCGGTCGTGTGTCAGCGTGCCACGCGGCCACCAGTACACATAGGCCCAGACCAGCACCAGCAGCCAGATGCCGGTCAGCGCCAGCCACGATCCACTGCCGAGATTTTCGGGCGCGACAACCGGCGCATGCGCGAGCACCTGCAAGACGCCGGTGGCCCAGCTGATCACCAGGACCACGCTGAAATAGAGCAGTGCCCGCATCCAGGCCAGCCGCGGGCTGTGCACATTGTCCGGATGCCGGTTGCGCTCGACGAGAAACAGCTGCGCGAGGACCGAGGCAGCGAGCATCACGCCGAGCACCGCGTAGTCCTCCCAGCCGCCGCTGTAGAGATGTGGCGGATCGAACGAAGATTGCGCTGTCATGCATCCCCCCGGAGTGCAGCCGTCAGCGACGCATGTTACGGCAGGCCGGGGAAG
>JAHDYN010000148.1 GCA_023383735.1 Gammaproteobacteria bacterium
GGCTCCTTTAGCAGTGGCCGGAATACCACTTCGGTAGAGATAGCTTGCTGAATTATCGTTGCAACGGTAAATGACCCAGATCAATCGATACTAGGTAATTACACCTATGATCACCGCAGCAATCAGGGCTTCTAATGGAAACGCTTGAAGGGAGCGCGCTCCCCACGCTGCTCTCCGCCGCGCAGGATACATGAGCCGCGCAGACAATTCCTTGTCAATCCAATCCCGGCGCAGTAATTTGCAGGGAAATTGATACCCGCCGATGGCGGCGCGGTTTTGCCGGACAGCAAGGTCAACCCCACAGCATGAAGACCAAGATACTTTCGTGGCTCAAGACTCCTGCGGAGGAGGAAACCGCCGACAGCACTCAGGGCGCCATGCCCGGCGATCAGCCTGACGCGCCTTCCGGGGGACCCGTTGAAGCGCCGCCGGATGGCCCGCAGGAGTGGCTGCACAGCAACGGTCAGCCTCGCGAGCGGCAAAGCTACAGGAACGGTGTCAAGGACGGACCCTGGGAGATGTTCCACGCGAACGGGCAACTGCGTTCAACAGGCAACTACCGGGACGGGCTGCGCAACGGTCCGTTTGAGGTCTACTACAGCAACGGACAGCTGCGCTCCAGAGGCACGCACAGCGAGGACAAGCGCAGCGGAGCTTATGTTTCGCACTACGAGAACGGTCAGCCCGACTCGCGAGGCAGCTTCCGAGACGGCAACAAGGAAGGCCTGTGGGAGTGGTTTTACGCCAACGGCCAGCTCAGGCAAAAAGGCGTTTACAGGGACGATGTCCTTGATGGCCCCCTCGAATCATTTTTTGAAAGCGGCCAGCTCAAAGCCACCGAACACTATACGGACGGCAAGCAGAACGGCCCTTATGTGACCTACCATGAAAACGGCCAGGTACTCGGGCGCGGGCAGTTCTGGAATGGCCTGCCGGACGGCGACTACGAGCTGTTTCAGAAGGACGGCAGTCTCCGGGAATCCGGCACCTACAAACGGGGGGTCCGCAAGTAAGGACTGGGGTCATGGCAAGGTTAGGCTTTTACATCAAGCGCTTCTTCGCCCGCCTGAGGCGACCTGATGGCTTTGCCGAGTGGTACTACCCGAACGGTCAGCTGGAGCACAAGGGCTGCTACCAGGACGGCAAGGAAACCGGCTACTGGGAATACTTCCGCGATAACGGCACGATGGAATTCCGCGGCACCTTCCGCAACGGCCTGCGCGACGGGCAGTGGGAGATCTTCCACCCGAATGGCCAGGTCATGGTGATCGGCCATTCCAGAGCCGGGCGACCCGAGGGGATCTTCGAGCGATTCTCGGAAACCGGGGACCTCGTCGAAAGGTCAACCTACCGGGATGGCGAGCAGAACGGGCCCTGCGAGCGCTTTTATCCCGATGGCCAGGTGAGCGAGAAAGGCAGGTACGAGAACGGCAAGCCGGATGGTTACTGGGAGTACTACTATCCGGGCGGCCAGCTGATGAAGCGGGGCCGCTTCGTCAATCGCGGCAAGTTTGGCCTGTGGGACTTCTTCGACGAGAACGGCCTGCTGCTCGAAAGCCGGAACTTCACGGAAAACAACCGTTAGGGGCCGACTGCGCCGGGGTTCAGCGGCGCTATTTCTCCAGCAGTTTGAGCTTGTCCATCACCCCGTCCCACTCCTCGGCATCCGGCGGCGGGCTCTTGCTGGCCTTGATCTTCGGCCAGACTTCCGCGAGCCTGGCATTGAGCTGGATGAACGCCCGCTGGCTCCTCGGAACCGCCCTCTCCTCCATGATTGCGCCCACCGGGCAGGCCGGCACGCAATATATGCAGTCGATGCAGGCCTCCGGGTCGATGACCAGGAAGTTGGGGCCTTCGTGAAAGCAATCCGCCGGGCAGACCGCCGCGCAGCTCGTGTGCTTGCAGTTGATGCAGTTTTCGGTAACGACAAAGGGCACGTTCACATCTCCCTGTGAGCGGCAGGCGGTGGAGCGGAATTCGCGGCATTTTATACGCAGGAGACAGCCGCCCGCATACCCGGCGGCCGGAACGTGCAACAATTCTCCGCCAGGCGAAAAGGGACCGGACACCTGATGATCACCACTGACGGCAATTCAGCCTGCGCAACGATTGCCCACAAGCTCAGCGAAGTGCTGGCCATTTACCCGATCACGCCGTCCTCGCCGATGGGTGATCTCGTGGACACCTGGTCCGGAAAGTCGCGCCCCAACCTCTGGGGTGCGGTACCGCAGGTGATCGAAATGCAGAGCGAGGCCGGCGCTGCCGGCACGGTGCACGGCGCCCTGCAGCGCGGGGCGCTGGCCACGACCTTCACCTCGTCGCAGGGGCTGCTGCTGATGATCCCCAACATGTACAAGATCGCCGGCGAGCTGCTGCCGGCGGTTTTCCATGTTGCCGCCCGCACCGTCGCCACCCATGCCCTGTCGATCTTCGGCGATCACAGCGACGTGATGGCCTGCCGCAGCACCGGCTTTGCCATGCTGTGCGCCAACTCCGTCCAGGAGGTGCAGGACTTCGCGCTGATCAGCCACGCAGTCGCGCTCGAATCACGCGTGCCGGTGCTGCACTTCTTCGACGGCTTTCGCACCTCCCATGAGCTGGCAAAGATCGAGCCGCTCGACGATGACTGCATACGCCAGCTGGTCAGGGACGAGTGGCTGCAGGCGCACCGCCACCGCGGCCTGTCGCCGGACCAGCCGGTGATGCGCGGCACGGCGCAGAATCCGGACGTCTATTTCCAGTCGCGCGAGGCCGTCAATCCGTACTACGCGCGCTTTCCGCAGATCGTGCTCGATGCCATGGCGCGCCTGGCCGGGCACACCGGGCGGCGTTACCAGCTCTTCGATTACGTCGGCGCACCGGACGCCGACCGGGTCATCGTGATGATGGGTTCGGGTGCCGAGACCGCCCACCAGACCATTGAAGACCTCAATGCAACGGGCGAAAAAGTCGGCCTGCTGAAAGTACGGCTGTTCCGGCCTTTTTCCGCGGAGCATCTGGTTGCAGCGCTGCCGCAGACCGTCCGGCATGTCGCCGTGCTCGACCGCACCAAGGAACCCGGCGCGGCTGGCGAGCCACTCTACCAGGACGTCCTCACTGCCTTTGCCGAGCACGTCTCGGCCGGGGGTGAGCGCTTTGGCGCCATGCCGCGCATCGTGGGCGGCCGATACGGCCTGGCCTCCAAGGAATTCACGCCGGGCATGGTCAAGGCGGTGCTCGACAACCTGCAGGCAAAGCCGCCGAAGAACCACTTCACCGTGGGCATCCACGACGATGTGAGCCACTCAAGCCTGGCCTGGGATGCGCATTTCGAAACCAGCGCCGACCGGAACCTGCATGCCGCGGTGTTTTACGGCCTGGGCAGCGATGGCACGGTCAGTGCAAACCAGAACACGATCACGATCCTCGGCGAAGAAACCGGTTACCACGCGCAGGGCCATTTCGTCTTCGATTCGAAGAAGTCCGGCGCGGTCACGGTCTCCCATCTGCGCTTTGGCAACATGCCGATCCGCTCGACCTATGCCATCGGCGACAGCCAGGCGGAATTCATCGCCTGTCACCAGAGCACTTTCCTGGAAAACTACGACCTGCTCGACAAGGCCCGGACTGGCGCGACCTTCCTCCTGAATGCGCCGTGGCCCCTCGACAAGGTCTGGGACCGGCTGCCACGGCATATCCAGGCCTACATCATCAGCAAGCAGCTCAAGGTCCATGTCATCGACGCCTACCGGGTGGCGCGTGAGGCGGGGCTGGGTCCGCGCATCAACACCATCATGCAGACCTGTTACTTCGCCCTGTCCGGACTGCTGCCCCAAGCCGATGCGGTCCGGCACATCAAGGCAATGGTCCAGCGCAGCTACCAGTTCAAGGGCGGCACGATCCTGGAAGCCAACGAGAAGGCCATCGACCAGGCACTCTCGCATCTGCAGCAACTGCCGGTGCCGGATCAGGTCAGTGCAAGCCATGAGCGGCGCAACCCGATTCCGGCCAGCGCGTCCACCTTCGTGAAGGACGTCACCAGCAAGCTGATGGCCGGTCACGGCGACAGCGTGCCCGTCAGCCAGTTGCCGGTAGATGGCACCTGGCCGCTGGGTACCGCGGCCTACGAGAAGCGGCAGCTGGCCACCACACTGCCGGTACTCGAACCGGACCTGTGCATCCAGTGCGGCAAGTGCGCGTTCGTCTGCCCGCACAGCGCGATCCGCAGCAAGGTCTTCGACCCGGCGCTCCTGGAAGGCGCACCGGAAGATTTCCGTCACGCCACGGTCGTGGGCACCGAGTTCAGGAAAGGCATGGCGATCACCTACCAGGTGGCACCGGAGGACTGCACCAGCTGCACACTGTGCGTGGAGGTCTGCCCGGCCTGGGACAAGACCAACCGCAGCCGCAAGGCACTCAACCTGCACCCGGTCGAGCCGATCCGCGAGCGGGAGAAAGCCAAGTGGGACTTCTTCCTGACACTGCCGGAATACGACCGGCGTGACATCCCCTGGGACACCATCAAGGGCGCGGCAGTCGGCCAGCCGCTGTTCGAGTTCTCCAGCGCCTGCGTCGGTTGCGGCGAAACGCCGTACATACGCCTCGCCACCCAGTTGTTCGGCGACCGGATGATCATCGCCAATGCCACCGGCTGCTCATCCATCTACGGCGGCAATCTGCCCACCGCACCCTACACGACCAATCCGGAGGGACGCGGCCCGGCCTGGTGCAACTCGCTGTTTGAGGACAATGCCGAGTTCGGACTGGGCATTCGCATCGGGCTCGACGAGCAGATCAGGCATGCGCACCAGCTCCTCGCCGGGCTGGCGACAGAGGTCGGCGAAGACCTGGCCAGGGCCATTCTCGATGCCGACCAGCAGGACGATGCGGGCATACACGCACAGCGCGAGCGGGTGGCAGAACTCAGACCGCTGCTGGAAAAGCTCGACTCGCCGGCGGCGCGCAACCTGCTCAGCATCGCCGATGCCCTGACCAGCAAGAGCGTCTGGCTCATCGGCGGCGACGGCTGGGCCTACGACATCGGCTTTTCCGGACTGGACCACGTCATGGCCTCGGGGCGCAACGTGAACATCCTGGTACTGGACACCGAGGTGTATTCGAACACGGGCGGCCAGATGTCCAAGGCCACGCCGCGAGCCGCCGTTGCCAAGTTCGCCACCGGCGGCAAGTCGGTACCGAAGAAAAACCTGGCCATGACCGCCATGGCCTACGAAAACGTCTATGTGGCGCAGGTGGCTTTTGGCGCGAAGGATGCGCACACGCTGCGCGCGTTCCGCGAAGCGGAGTCGTGGAACGGCCCCTCGCTGATCATCGCCTACAGTCCATGCATTGCCCATGGCGTGGATCTGCACCGCAATCTCACGCAACAGGACCTGGCGGTGAAAAGCGGACACTGGAACCTGTTCCGTTACGACCCGCGTTGCCGCGAAACCGGCGACAACCCGCTCACGCTGGATTCACGCAAGCCGAAGATTCCGTACCGCGAATTTGCCCGGACCGAAATGCGCTTCGGCATCCTGATGCGCACGCAGCCCGAAGTGGCCAAGGCATTGCAGGCACAGGCACAGCGCGAAGCCAGCGAACGCCACGATCATTACGAACAGCTGGCCGGCCTGGTTTATCCGGCTACC
>JAHDYN010000149.1:0-2926 GCA_023383735.1 Gammaproteobacteria bacterium
GAAGCGTTCCCGAGAGCTTCCTGCTTATCCCGTTAAAGGGCAGCTCAAAAAGGGGTTCAACGAGTCGCTAATCCGTCGCGGCCCGGGCGGGCGCTTCTGCAGGCACGCGGCGACTGGGCCAATTTGAACCTGTCCCGGCGGGTTTTGCAAGTGGCTCCGTTGGATTCGGGGCCGATATTTTGAGTCAACGATTCCACTGTAGGGCACCATGAGCCAAGAGCAGAAGATGACGTTCGCCGAGCTGGGGCTGCCAGCGGAGATCCTTGCCGGCATACGCACGGCGGGCTTTCAGCAATGCACACCCATCCAGGCCCAGACCTTGCCGGTGGCGCTCAAGGGCAAGGATATTGCCGGACAGGCGCAGACCGGCACCGGCAAGACCGCGGCCTTCCTGATCGCGATGTTCAACCACCTGCTGACGCACCCCATACCGCGCCAGAACACCTCGTCGCCCCGGGCGCTGATCGTTGCGCCGACGCGCGAGCTGGCCGTGCAGATCCACGCCGATGCCGAGATCCTCGGCAGCAGCACCGGCCTGCGCATGGCGGTGGTGTATGGCGGCGCCGACTACGACAAGCAGCGCGAGATCCTGCAGGCCGGTGTCGACGTGCTGATCGGCACGCCCGGCCGGCTGATCGATTACTTCAAGCAGCATGTCTACACGCTCAATCAGGCCCAGGTGCTGGTACTCGACGAGGCCGACCGCATGTTCGACCTCGGCTTCATCAAGGACATCCGCTACCTGCTGCGGCGCCTGCCACCGCCGGAAAAGCGCCTGAACCTGATGTTCTCGGCAACGCTCGGCCATCGCGTGCTCGAACTCGCCTACGAGCACATGAACAACCCGGAAACCGTCCAGATCGAGCCGGACAAGAAGACCGTCGACCTGGTCACGCAGGTCGTCTATTTCCCCAGCAACAAGGAGAAGGGCCCGCTGCTGGTCGGCCTGCTGCGGAGCATGGCGGCAAAGCGCACGATGGTATTCGTCAACACCAAGCGGGCGGCCGAGGAGATCGCACGGCTGCTCGAATTCAACGACCTGCCGGCCGAAGCCATCAACGGCGACGTGCCGCAAAACAAGCGGCTGCGTCTGCTCAAGGCCTTTCAGGAAGGCACCCTGCCCGTTCTGGTCGCTACCGATGTGGCCTCCCGCGGCCTGCACGTGCCGGATGTCAGCCATGTGATCAACTATGACCTGCCGCAGGAAGTTGCCGACTACGTGCATCGCATCGGGCGTACCGCACGTGCGGGTACCAGCGGTGACTCGATCAGCTTTGCCTGCGAAACCTACGCCTTCTCGCTGCCCGAGATCGAAGACTATATCGGCCATCGCATCCCGACCGGCACGGTGGACAGCAGCCTCCTCGAGGGCGTCAAGACGCCTCCCTGGCAGCCCCGCAAACATCCGCCGGCCGGTGGACGCCCACCCCGGCGCGGCGGACCCGGCGGCGGTGGTGGACGCGGCAAACGGCCCGCGGGCGGCCAGCGCGCGCGCAGCCGTTACACGCGGCGGCCGGCACGCCCAAAAGCCACGCGCCGCTCGGTTCGCCCCGCAACCAGCACCGCTGGACATTCACGATCATCCGGCAGATCGGGCAGCAGATGAATGCGCTGCAGCCCACCGAGATCGAGTACGTGTTTCTGGGCAAGCTGCTCGTGCCCTATTGCGACGGCTGCCTGTCCTGCGTGCGCGTGGGCGAGGAAAGCTGCCCGGAATACGCGACGATCGGCCCGATCGCGGCACGGATGGATGCGGCTGACGGGCTGATCCTCGGTGCGCCGGTACACACTTTTGCCGTCACCGGCCTGATGAAGAACTTCGTCGAGTACTTCATGTACAAGCGCAACCGGCCGAGTTTCTTCGGCAAGAAGGCCATCGTGACCTGCACGGCCTCCGGTGGCGGCCACAAGGGCGTGCTCGATTTCCTGGAGGGCACAGCTGCTGCCTGGGGCTGCGATGTCGTGACGCGTCTCGGCATATCCAGCGCCCAGATACAGAAGCCGCGCTACCTCGCACTGGTGGACGAAGGCACGCGCGATGTTGCCGAAAAATTCGTGACTGCCATTCGCGGGGGCCGGCATCAGCAGGTGAGCCTGACCCAGCTCGTCAATTTCCGCGCCATGCAGAACATGACCCGCAGCCAGCCGGGCTCGAAGAACTTCGCCTACTGGGAAGCGCGCAACTGGCTCGAAGCCGGCTACTACACGGAAGCCCCGGCGAGCCTCTGGTCGCGGCTCTTCGCCGGCTATATCGCCCGACGCATGCGCGGCGCGATCCGCAAGGGCAACATCCGGCCGTTCAGATAGATGCAGATACTGCCGAACTCACCGCGGGCGAGGCTCGTCTCGATTTTGCTGGACATGGTCTTCCTGGCCATGGTCCAGGAGCCGCGGCAGGATATTCCGGCCTGTTTCTGAGACCGCGCGCACGAAAGTGCCATACCGGTCGCTTGACGGTGCCAGCCTGCACCCTATGATTGCGGCGTCTGTCAGCCGCGCGGAACCTTTTGTGACCTATTGCGTAGCCATCACCGTTGACCGGGGCCTGGTATTCGCTTCCGACTCGCGGACCAATGCCGGAGTCGACCAGGTTTCCACCTTCAGCAAGATGCATACGCTGGTTGCCGACAGCGACCGGATGATCACGCTGCTTTCTGCCGGCAACCTCGCGACCACCCAGGCGGTGGTCCGCCAACTGCGCCGCGACATGGAAAGCAACGCGACGACCAACCTGCGCAGCGTGAAATACCTCGCCGAGGCGGCCGAGTATGTCGGCGAGCTCAGTCACGAGCAGCGCGCCAGGCATCGCGGCAAGAACGATTCAAGCTTCAACCCGGAAGCGAGTTTCATACTCGGCGGACAGATCGTCGGACGCGAGCCGCAGATCTATCTCGTGTACCCGGAAGGCAACCACATCCGCGCCTCG
>JAHDYN010000149.1:2936-5613 GCA_023383735.1 Gammaproteobacteria bacterium
TATCTGCAGATCGGCGAAACCAAGTACGGCAAACCGATCCTCGACCGGATCATCAATGCCGAGCTGCCCCTGCACGATGCCGCGCGCTGCGCGCTGGTATCCATGGACTCCACCATGCGCAGCAACGTCACGGTGGGCCCGCCGATTGAAGTGCTCGTTTACACCCGCGACAACTACGGCAACATCAGCCGGCTGATGCTTCAGGAAGACGATGATTACCTGCGCTCACTGCGCCGGGCCTGGGATGCAAGCCTCAAGCGTGCCTTCGAGGGCCTGCCCGGCCTGCCGCTGCCGGTCAGCCCGCGGATCCGGCTAGTCGATGGATGAACTGCAGGCGCCGGACAACCGGTGCAGCGATCACGAAGGGATAGGCATCATCGATGCCCAGGCTGCGGTTCATCTCGTTCAGCATCACGGAGAGCTGGCCCCACTCGCTGATCCAGTCGGCCGATGATCCCGCCGTGGCGCCAGCCATGCCAAAGGCCGCCGCGGTTTCGAGCGCATCCGTGATGTGCAGGTAGTGCGCGAAAGACTCGGCCCAGTCTTCCACCGGATGTGCCGACGCGTAGGCTGACACGTGGGTCGCCTGCCAGTCCGGCGATGGTCCCGCCTCATAGTAGGCCTGCAGCGCCTCGGCATACGGAGCGCGTTCGTCGCCAAACAGTTCACGAAAGCCGGCCAGCGATTCCGGCGTGCTGACCAGATACGGAAAAACGAAGTGCCCGCATTCGTGGCGGAAGTGGCCGAGCAGCGTGCGATAGCGTTCGAACATCTGCTCACGCACCGCATGCCGGCTGGCATCATCCGCCTCGGCGATATTGATGGTGATCACGCCATCGGCGTGTCCGGTCACCACAACCGCATCGGCAACATCCGGATTGCGCTGCTGGTCCTCGAGAAACCGGAAACGCGGCATGGCCGTGAAGCCGAGGCCGGTCAGGCTGTAAATCAGGCGACGCTTGGCAAGCTCGAGTCGCTGCCACAGCAGCAGGTTTCCCGGCCGGGTCAGGTCAGGCACGACATCGTTGAGCCGGCAGGCCGCACAGTAACCGGGCTGGCCGTCAGCCGGCAGCAACCAGTTGCAGGCGCCGTAGTCGGGGCGGTTCCGGCAATGCCTGAACCAGCCACCGTGCGCCGACTGCAGGTTGGGCCCCTTGCCCGGGGCGAAGGACAGGAGCTGGCGACTCTCCGGATCGAAGCCCAGTACACGGCCGCAGGCAACGCAGTCGGTGCTCTCGAAGAACAGCCGCTGACCGCAGCTACAGTGAAAGGATTTCAAGTCCTGCTCCGTTCATGCCGCAATCACGGGCCTGAACCAGGCAGCCCTGACCGCATCGTGCAACTCCGCCAGCTGTGCCTGCAACTGGTCCACCAGCTCGTGCACCTCATCGATGCTCATGCGGCCCGGACGCACGCGATCAAGGCCGGCACCCAGCCTGGCAGCCACTGCGACCGGCTTTTCGGGATGCGGCAGGCGGGCAAATGCGCTCTGCAATTCATCGGTACAGTAATGGACGGCACGGGGAAACTCCCGGTCTTTCAGCAGGTAGCGCAACACATCGGCGCTCTCCACCCGTCGACGGACATACTGCCGGTACATCTGGTAGCCGCTGAGGCTGCGCAACACGGCCGCCCACAGCGTATTGTCGAACTCCGCGAGTTCGTCCTTGCCGGCGAGCAGCAGCGCGGCAGCCACATCGATGACACGCGTGGTCATGTCGGCACGCTCCATGAAACGGCCGATGCGCACAAACTGGTATGCCGGCCCGTGGCTCATGGTTCCCTGCAACAGACCGGCGATCTGCTGGCAGCGGGCAACGATATCGCCAAGCACAGCGTTGCGATGACGCTGCTCGAAGGCACGGGGCAACGTCTTCGCGGCACGGAGATGCAGCTCGTTCACCGCACGCCATGCCTCGGTCGGCAGGATATCGCGGGTGGTTCTGGCGTTCTCGCGCGCCGCCGTGATCGCCGACAGCACCGAACTCGGGTTCTTCGCGTCGGCGAGCAACATGTCGAGCACGGCACGATCACCGAGCTTGCGGGCGCCCCCCGCCAGGCGCGGCCGCTCCACGCCCAGGACCATGCTGATGTCGCGCCAGCCCACCCCGGCGCTCTTCGGCAGGTCGAGCATCAGGTCGCCATGGACACTCACCAGCCTGGCCGCGTCCTCGGCGCGCTCCAGGTAGCGCACCATCCAGTAAACGCGTTCCGCAACTTTCGACAGCATGGCTCAGCCCACCACCCAGGTATCTTTGCTGCCGCCGCCCTGCGACGAATTGACCACCAGCGAGCCACGGCGCAGCGCCACGCGCGTCAGCCCGCCCGGCGTCACGTACATGTCACGCCCCTGGAGAATGAAGGGCCGCAGGTCGACGTGCCGGCCCTCCAGGGCGCCGTCGATCAGCGTGGGCACGGTCGAGAGGTTGATCACCGGCTGCGCCACGTAATTGCGCGGATCAGCCTTCAGTCTTGCCCGGAAGGCCTCGCGCTCCTTGCGGCTGGCGTGCGGGCCAACCAGCATGCCGTAACCACCCGACTCGTTGGCCGGCTTGACCACCAGGCTGGCAAGGTTGTCCAGTACGTACTTCAGGCTGTCCGGTTCCGCACAGAGATGGGTGGGCACGTTCGGCAGCAGCGGTTCCTCACCGAGATAGAAGCGGATCATCTCCGGTAC
>JAHDYN010000150.1 GCA_023383735.1 Gammaproteobacteria bacterium
CTGGTTGACCTGTATCACCAGATTGTTGAGTCCCTTGGCCCCGCCCATGGTGGGCTCGAGCAGCATGTAGGTCTTGCCGTCGGCCAGGGCCTTGATGACCTCCGGGCGCTTGAGGCCGCCTTTCTCGTCGGTACGCGCGATGATGAACAGCTCTTCCGAGCCCGGGAACCTGTCGTTGATCGCCTTCGAGGAGAGATTGAAGTCGTGATCACGGTACAGCAGCGGCGAACCGGGCTCCGGCTCGCCGATCTGCACCCTGAAGCTGAGCACGGTTGCAACCAGCACGACGCACAGGGTCACCCACAGCACGGCCCGGGCCCGGGCCGGCGTGCCGACGACTGTGGCCAGCCGCGGAAATGCATCACGGATGAAGGTGCGCCGGGCGATGATGTTTTTCGGTTTGGGCAGTATCGCCAGCAACATCGGCAGGGTCACGAGCACGGTCACCAGCATGCTCACGGCCCAGAACGAGGCATAGACGGCCATCTTGTCGTTGATGGGCACCGAGCCGAGTCCGATCAGGAACAGCGCCGCCGCATCGGCCACGATGGCCAGCGCACCCGGGCGAAACAGGGCATTGAAGGTATTGCGGGCCGCGATCTGCTTGTCATCGGTACGCGCCAGCTCGAGGAAATACCGCTCCACCTTCTGGATGCCATGCGAGAGCGCCCGTGCCGATATCAGGAATGGCACCACCAGCATCAGCGGATCGAGGTTGTAGCCCAGCACGCCCATGAAGCCGACGCCCCAGATGCTGGTCAGCGCCATGCCGAGCAGCGGCAGGAGGATGCCGTACAGCCGCCGCGTGTAGACGATCAGGATCGCCAGCACGATGAACACGGTATATAGAAAGATCTGCAGGATCTGCGCGCTGTAGGAATCCACCCAGCCGACGAGCACCGGATTGCCGGTGGCGTGGATACGGACGCCGGGCGCCGCTTCTTCGGCGCGGATGGCCTGCAACTCCTCGAAGATCCTGCCGTAGTCGAGCGCGCCCTCGTTGAGCGTGCCCTTGATGATCGCCGCCTTGAGGTCGGGCGATACCAGCAGGCCGAACACGCGGGGGCTGGCCACCACATCGCGCTGCATCCCGGCCAGCTCATCCGGCGAGTAGTCGCCATGCTGCGGGTCGTAGTAGGTCACCGAACGGATGTTGCCGTCCGGCGTCAGCGAGATCTTGCGCGTATTGCGATGCGTGAGGCTGGTGACCAGGTTGTGGTTGATGCTGGTCAGCTGGTCCATGCCCTCGGTGATGCGATGGATGCGCGACAGCGTTTCGTTGGTGAAGATCGTTCCTTCTTCCACCTCCACCGCCATGGTGATGATGTTGGCGCCACCGAAGGTATCCCGGATGCTGTTGTGGAGCTTGATGTAGGGATGTTGCTGCGGCAGCAGGTCGGCAAAGTCCGACAGCATGCGCACGGCCGGGATGTGCCAGGCAAACCATGCCGTGACCAGCATGACGGCCAGCAACACCAGCTTGCGATGATCGAACAGCAGATTGCCGAAGCGGGGGAAAAAGCCCTGCGGTTCGTTCATGTCAGCTCCTCGGCACTGTGTACAGCGCACCGGCGGCACCGCCGATGAGCAGCCGGTCGGTGCCGGCGGCATGGACAACGCGCAGGTGCAGACGCACCGGCTGGCCGTGATTCACGCGCACCCAGCCGTCACCGTCGAGCCTGAGCAGGGTGCCCTCGCCGCCAACGGCATAGATATCTGCCCCGATGCCGGCAATACTGTAGATCGGCACCAGTGTCCCGGTGTCCTGCAGTGCCCAGGTCCTGCCGCCATCTGCGGTATGCATGATCTGGCCCGCGAGACCAGCCACCCAGCCCGAATCCAGATCCCGGAAGTACGCATCCTGCGGATAGAACTCATCCGGCAAGGGCTCGCCCGGCGTCCAGGTTTCACCGCCATCCGTGCTGTGCACGTTGAAGCCGAATTCACCAAAGATGGAAGCGTGCTCGGCATCGATGAACTGGATGGTGGTCAGGATGGTGTCATCGCCGATCGAATGGTCGTCCCAGGTCTCCCCGGCATCGTCGCTGACGATGATGGTGGTGAAACTGCCAACCACCCACAGGCGGTTGCGTGGATCGCAGGTAATGCCCTGCGGTGACTCTTCGGTCTGTATCGGGCGGGAAACCCAGGTCTGGCCTGCATCGGCGGACACCAGCACCTGGCCCTCGGTGGCGAGGGCGGCAAATTGTCCGTTCGGACAGGCGACGATATCGATCAGCGACGGCCAGCCTGGCAACTCCTGGCGACTCCACGTCGTGCCGGCGTCAACCGAGCGCAGCACCAGGCCATGATTGCCGACGACCAGCAGCACCTGGTCGCTGGATGCAGCGTCCTGATAGAGGTCGCCCCGGCGGATCGGGACGGACTCCGTCGCGGCCACGCCTTCGAGATTGAGCGGCGACTCACAGGCAGCCAGCGCACCGGCGGCCGCAAGTGTCAATACCGCAGATCGTACGAGAGTGGTTTTCAAGCGTCCCCCTTATATCGACCCCATTACTGATCGGGATGACAGGCGCGGATTGCAGCAAAGCAGAATGATTCTGTGCGAAACACGGCAGCCCGGTCGTTCAATTTCGGCAGTGATGCATGCGAACCGGACACTGCACACCGCTTGCCATTGACGGACTATCCGCCCCGTGGCAGAACACACTCTGGGCTGCTGGCGACGAAGCCGGGGGGCATCCCATCTTGCTAATCAGCCCCACGGGTCTGTTCCAGCGTTCGTTGGACTACCGTGAAATTCCAGGGGGAAATCGCCATGAGACTCATTCGCATTCCGCTTGCAGCCAACCGCTTTGGCATATTGCTGGGCGCGGTTCTCTGCATCGGGCTCAGCACACCGGCTTATGCGGTGTGGAACTCCGAAGACGGTTCGCTTGAAGTCCGTGGCTTCGTCGACAACATGACCAACGTACGCGATGAAGTCGGTCTCACGAAGCAGCGCGTACAGGGACAACTCGAACTCTTCAAGCAGGCGCAGCCACGCGGCATATTCTCCGATCTGTCGATCGGTGCCACCTTCCGGCTCAGCTATGACGCGGTCTATGACCTGAACGACGATGAGTACGGACGCGGTGCCGGTGGCCCGCTGACTTACTCCGCGCCGGGCAATCCTGCCTTTTTCAGTTACATCAACGGCGGCAGCCCGCCGTTCACCCCACCGACAGACCTCGTCTATGCGGGCACCTTCGGGCCGGATGGTACCGGTGCCAATGGCGCCATTCCGCTGCCCGGCACCGGCGGCACGATCAACTCGCCAGGCAACCCCAATGATGGACTGCGGTTTGCGGCAGGCGACATCTACTCCTACCAGGATGGCGGCGTGATGCTGGCCACGCCGGTACGGCCCTGCGACACGGACAATCGCGGCTGTCTCAAGGACTACATGGACAAGGACCGCAACGAACTGCGCTACAAGGAGCTGAACGACGATCTCGACTTCATCCGCGAGCTGTGGATCGCCGGCACCATTCCGATGGGTGAGGGTGACGACGAGCTTGCCATCCGTCTCGGCCGGCAACAGGTGGTGTGGGGGCGTACCGACCTGTTCCGCGTACTCGACATCGTCAACCCGATGGATTTCTCGCGCGAGAATCTCTATGCGGAGTTCGAGGACTCACGCATTCCCCAGGCCATGATCAACCTCGAATACCGGATGGGTGCCACGAAGTGGCTGGAAGACCTCAACTTCCAGCTGATCTACAAGATCGAGAAGTTCCGGCCGCATGATCTTGGCCAGGGTGGCGAACCCTATGCGATCCTCGGCGCCGGCAACCTGTTCCGCGCGCTGGCAAACTGCTGGGACAACGGCTGTACGGTGGGTAATTTCCCGGCCACCGGCGTAGCTGTTGATTTCCCCAGCCACTCCATCGGTATCCGCGACGTCAATGAACCCGACCACAGCGAGTTCGGCGGGCGCATCGAGGGCGTCTACAAGGGTGTCGGCTTCTCGCTGAACGCGATGTACTTCTACTCGCAGTTCCCCACACTGCGCGGCGGAATCCCGACCGATGATCCCTTCACGCCGGGCGTCGAAAACGTTCCGCACCCCTACGATATCGCCTTCGATGTCGAATTCCCCCGCCTGTTCATGGTCGGTGGCTCGGCCGACTGGTACTGGGAGCGCGCCCGCACCTCGTTCCGCGTGGAAACTTCCTACACCACCGACGAGGGCTTTGCCGACACCAGCAAGCCGAACCTCTACTCGGAGTCGGATGTGTTCCGCGGCGTGATCGGCTTCGACCGGCCGACCTTCATCCCCTTCCTGAACAAGGACCGGGCCTTCCTGATTTCCGCCCAGATGTTCTACCAGCACCTGATGGACTATGAGTCCTATCTGGTGAACTCGGCCGGCATCGACCTGCCGCCCGGGCCGCATACCGGACGGATCGGTTTCCAGGACTGGGAAGACAACGTCCTGCTGACCCTGCTCATCCAGGGCAACTACATGAACGACCGGCTCACCCCGCAGATCATCACCGCCTACGACACGCGGGCCGGCGCCGGTGCCATCGCACCTTCGGTCGAATACAAACCCGACAACAACTGGGTGTTCAAGCTGGGCCTGAACCTGAAGTGGGCCAATCACAAGGGTGCCATCGAGGCGGATGACAACCGCACCGCCAATCCGTTTCCGCCGGCTACCTGCGCCCCGGACATCGCCAC
Organism: Gammaproteobacteria bacterium; assembly: GCA_023383735.1. Classification (GTDB taxonomy): domain Bacteria; phylum Pseudomonadota; class Gammaproteobacteria; order Steroidobacterales; genus SHZI01. Next base: position 4,687 of record JAHDYN010000150.1, read on the forward strand.
GAGCCCCGACCCGACTCCCTGCCTGACGGCATACAGCAGCCTGGGCCTGCAGGGCTTCGAGCCGCTGGGGCGCTTCCGGTCCGGCCCGCTCGGCACCGCCCGGAACGAAGACGAAATCCAGTTCACCATCCGCTACCAGTTCTGATTGCGAGGTTCCTGACAATGAAAAGGCTAGTAATACTTGGCGCCGCTGTAGCCGGCCTGACGGGCATCGCAGCGCATGCGGAAGTGCCTGACGCAGTGATCAAGAATGCGTTTGCACCTTACGAGAAGTCTGCACCCACTGCAGCCGGCTACACCCCCGGCATGGTCATCAATGACAAGAACGTGGATGCGCTGGAAGGCATCCTCGATCCCTTCACCTTCCGCTACGTGAAGAAGGGCTGGTTCGAGATCCCGACGACACCGACCTTCTCGCTGCCGCAGCATCCGAACTACATCGAGGCAACCCGCAAGGGCGCGGACAAGGTCAAGCTGTCTCCCGAAGGCACACTCGTCGGCTTCGAAGCCGGCCGACCCTTCCCGCAGGAGCCCGACGCGAAGGATCCGCAGGCGGGCCTCAAGCTGATGTGGAACTTCCAGCGCTCGATCAACGCCGGCGACAGCGAAACGATCAATCCCTTCTGGTGGACGTTCCGCAACACCAAGACCGGACAGAGCGAGCGCCAGCTGCGCTTCGACTGGCACTTCCTGAACTGGAAACACCGCACCAACTTCGATCCGAAGCCGGATATCACGCCGAATCCGGGCGAGATCTTCCGGTCGATTTCCGCCAACGTGCTGGAGCCTTTCGATCTGGCCAACACGCAGCTTCTCATCTGGCGCTACGAAGACGATCTCAAGCGCGACGATGCCTGGTTGTACCTCGGCTTTCAGCGCCGGGTGCGGCGCCTGGCAGTCGGTCAGATCACCGACGCCTTCCTCG
>JAHDYN010000151.1 GCA_023383735.1 Gammaproteobacteria bacterium
CGCGCTCCGTGCGGCGCTGCAGTTTCTGCTGGCCCGGCACGAGTCCCTGCGCAGCCGCTTCCCGGCCGTGGCCGGCCGGCCGCAGCTGCAGGTCGATGCGCCAGGTCCGCTGCAGCTGATCGAGCTGGATCTCTGCGCGGCCGACGAGGCTGTACTGCAGGCCGAACTCACGCGCCACGCGCGCGCGCCCTTTGCGCTGGCCACCGGTCCGCTGTTGCGTGCGGTGCTGGTGCGCCGCGCCGACGAGGAACACCTGCTGATGCTGGGCATGCAGCACATCATCACGGATGCGACCTCCAACCACGTGCTGTTCGAAGAGCTGGTGGCCTGCTACGCTGCGTTTGCCGCCGGCGGGCAACCGGCGCTGCCACCGCTGCCGATCGCCTATGTCGACTACGCGGTCTGGCAGCGCCAGCAGGACGATGCGGGGCAGGCAGCCGACCTGGCATGGTGGCGCGAGCGCCTCGCGGGCATGCCCGAGACCCTCGAACTGCCCGGTGATTTTCCGCGCCCGGCCGAGCAGCAGTTTCACGGCGCCTGGATACGCCGGTCGCTGTCGCCGGCTCTGGCGACGGCGCTGCGCGCGCTGGCCCGTGACCGGCAATGCACCTTGTATATGGTGTTGCTCGCTGCCTTCGACGTGCTGTTGTACCGCCATACCGGCAGCACCGACATCGTGGTCGGCACGCCGGTGGAAGGCCGCAGCGAAGGGCCACTGGAGCGGCTGGTCGGCCTGTTCATCAACACGCTGGTGATGCGCACGGATCTCGGCGGCGATCCCTCCTTTGCGGCGCTCCTGCAGCGCGTGCGTACGGTGACGCTGGAGGCACAGGCGCACCAGAACCTGCCCTTCGAAAAACTCGTCGCAGCGCTGCGCCCGGCGCGCAGCCTGAGCCGTGCGCCGCTGTTCCAGATGATGTTCAACCTGATCCGCATGCCGGAGGAGCAGCCACAGGCGGCAGGGCTTGAGTTCCGGCTCGACCGCCTGCTCGACCAGGGCGTATCGGGTTTTGACCTGACGCTGACGGCGGGCGAGCAGGGCGAGCACATCGGGCTGATCTTCGAATACGCAACTGACCTCTTCACCGCGCGCCGCATTGCTGAGTTCGCCGATGCCTATCTGTGCCTGCTCGAGGGCATCGTCACGCAGCCGGAGCAGGCGATATCGGCGCTGCCACTGCTGGATGCAGAGCGCCGGCGGCAGTTGCTGGAGGATTTCAATCCGCCGGTCTTTGCAGTGCCCTTCGTGCCGGTACATGAAACCGTGGCCGCCAATGCCGCGAGCTGGCCGGATGCGCCCGCGGTGTCGCTGGGGACGGCGTCGCTCGCTTACGGGGAGCTGGAAGCGCAGGCCAACCGGCTGGCCAACCATCTGCGCGAGGGCGGCTTGCCTGCCGGTGCGCGCGTCGGCATCTGCCTGTCGCGCGAGCCTGCGTATCTGGTTGCCGTGCTGGCGGTGCTCAAGGCCGGCGCCGCCTATGTGCCGCTGGATCCCGACTATCCGCCTGCGCGTCTCGCGGCGATGGCCGAAGATGCCGACCTCGCGCTGTTGCTGGTGGATGCCGCGACCCGCGGTTGCTTCGCCGACGGCGGCCCGCGCCTGCTGCAAACCGATGCGCGGCAGGCTGACATCGCCCGCTGTGCGAGCAGCGCGCCGGCCATTTGCGTCGGCGCCGATGACCTGGCCTATCTGCTCTATACCTCGGGCTCGACCGGCCGGCCCAAGGCCGTGATGGTCACGCATGGCAACCTGGCCAGTGCGCTGGCGGCCTGGCGCGAATGCTACGCACTGCGGCCCGGCGAAGCCCACCTGCAGATGGCCAGCGCCGCCTTCGATGTATTTACCGGCGACTGGGTGCGCGCGCTGGGTTCGGGCGGGCGGCTGGTGCTGTGTCCGCGCGACACGCTGCTGGAGCCGGCGGCGCTTGCCGATCTGCTGGCCCGCGAGCGCATCGCGGTGGCCGAGTTCGTGCCGGCGGTGATCCGGTTGCTGCTCGCGCATGTCTGCGCGCGCAATGCGCAGATGCCGCCGCTGCGTTTGCTGATCGTCGGTTCGGATCTGTGGTATGCCGCCGAGGCCGCGGCGCTGCGCGAGCGCTGTGCGCCGCACACCCGGGTGTTCAAGTCCTACGGCGTGGCCGAGGCCACCATCGACAGCGCCTGCTTCGAAGTCGATGCAAGCATTAGCGGCGGCACCGGGCCGGTGCCGATCGGCAGGCCGCTGTCGAACACGCGGCTCCATGTGCTCGATGCGCGCGGCGAGCCGCTGCCGGTCGGCGTGCCCGGCGAGCTGTACATCGGCGGTGCCGGTGTCGCGCGCGGCTACTTCGGCCAGCCGGCACTCAGCGCGGAGAAATTCATTGCCGATCCATTTGCAGCGGCCAAGGGCGCGCGCCTGTACCGCAGCGGTGACCGCGCGCGGTGGCGCCACGATGGCAGCCTGGAGCTGCTTGGCCGCGCCGACTTCCAGTTCAAGCTGCGCGGATTCCGCATCGAGCCGGCCGAGGTCGAGGCGCGCCTGGTCGCGCACCCGGGCATCGATGCTGCCGTGCTGGGCCTGCGCGAGGCAGCGCCCGGCGATGTGCGCCTCGTCGCCTGGGTCGCGTGCGTCGATCCGGCGATGTCCGTGGCGACATTGCGTGCGTCGCTGCTGGCGCAGTTGCCGGACTGGCTGGTGCCGAACGTCTTCGTGGTCCTGCCGGCGCTGCCGCTCGGTCCCAACGGCAAGATCGACCGGGCGGCCTTGCCCGAGCCGCAGTGGCGTGCGGCAGATTCCCGGTTGTCGCCGGTTGCCGCTCGCACACCGCTTGAGGAGGCCGTGTGCACCCTGTTCGCCGAGGTGCTCGGCTGCGGCACCGTCGGGGTGCACGATGATTTCTTCGCCTGCGGCGGCCACTCGCTGCTCGCCACGCGGCTGATCGCGCGCATCCGCGATGCGTTGCAGACGGAGTTGCCGCTGCGGGTGATCTTCACCGCGCCGACCCCTGCCGGCATCGCAGCCGCGCTCGGCGAAGCGGCGGCTGGCGGGCAGGACCAGAGCCTCACAAAATCCGGACCCATCCTGCGTGCCGGCACCGCGCCAGCCGGTGTGCCCGTGCCGCTCTCGGCCATGCAGCAGCGGCTGTGGTTCCTCGACCGCCTGCAGCCGGACAAGCGCAGCTGGCACCTGCCCTGGGCCGTGCGCCTGCGTGGCCCGCTCGATCGCCAGGCGCTGCAGACCGCGGTGGATGCGCTGGTCGAAAGACATGCGGTGTTGCGCACCCGCTTCGTGGAACACGACGGGGTGGCGAGCCAGCAGCCGCTGGCGATGGCCGACCTGCCCGAACACTGGATCAGCGTGGAATCGGTCGCACCGGATGGCCGTGATCCGCAGGCAGCCATTGGCGATTTCCTGCGCAGCCTGCGCTTTGACCTCGCCACCGGTCCGCTGTGGTGTGTGCGCATCGTGGAGATCGCGCCGGGGGACCAGTTGCTGGTGCTGGTCATTCATCACATCATCGCCGACGGCTGGTCGCTGTCGGTACTGAACCGCGAACTCGCGACGGCTTATCGGGCGGCACTCAAGGGTACGGCGCCGGCCTGGCATCCGCTGCCGATCGACTATGCCGCCTATGCGTGCTGGCAGGCCGACTGGCTGGCGAGCAGCGAGCTCGCCCGGCAGCTCGATTTCTGGCGTGAGGAACTCCGCGATGCGCCGCTGCTGCTGGCGCTGCCTGCCGACCGCTCCCACGTGACCGCCGACGACCCGCAGGATGCCCGCGGTGGCGCATGGCATCACTGCAGGTTGCCGGCGGAGACCAGCACCGGCCTGCACGAACTGGCGCGCGCGCAGGGATGCACGCTGTTCATGGTGCTGCTGGCGGCCCTGGATGTGCTGCTCGGCCGCCATGCCGGCCGCGAGGATGTGCTGGTCGGCACGCCGCTGGCCGGCCGGCCGCATACCGCGCTCGAGGGGCTGGTCGGGTTTTTCCTCAACACGCTGGTGCTGCGTACCGACCTGCGCGGCGATCCGGCTTTCAGCGAACTGCTGGCGCGTGTGCGGCGCGTGACGCTGGATGCCTACGCGCATGCTGATGTGCCGTTTGAAAAACTGGTCGAGGCGCTGGCGCCGCAGCGTTCCCTGCGGCACAGCCCGATCGTGCAGGTGCTGCTGACGCTGCACAACCAGCCGCGCGCACTGTTGGCGCTGCCCGGTCTCGAGGCCGAGCCGGTGCCGGTCGGCAGCGAGGCGCCGAAGTTCGAGCTCAGCGTGCATGTGGCCGAGGAGGCGGGCAGCCTGGAAATCGCCTTTGCCGGGCGCAGCGAGCTGTTCTCGCCAGCCCGGGTCGGTGCACTGGCAGCGGAATTCGTCGCCGTGCTCGAGGCCGTGGTGGCTGCGCCGGAGACACGCCTCTCCGGTCTGCTGCCGGGGGTGAGCACAGCGCCGCCGGCCAGCGCGGTGCCGGCGCTGACTGCAGCGTCGCCCGGGACGGCACCGGCGGATGCGGCGTCAGCTGAACTGGAAGCACAGCTGGCCGGGATCTGGCAGAGCCTGCTGGGTTTGGAGTCCGTGGCTGCGGATGACGACTTCTTTGCCATCGGCGGCCATTCGCTGCTCGCGACGCGGATGATCGCGCGGATCGCCGACCGGCTCGGCGTCGAGTTGCCGCTGATCAGCGTGTTCGAGGCACCGACCTTGCGCGGACTCGCCGCACGCGTGCAGGCAGCGCTGCAAGGGAAGCCCGCCGCAGCGGAGGCGATTCCGCGGCTCGAGCGCCGGGCCGAAGCATGAGCGCCGCGCATTACGTTTTTCCGGCTTCCTTCGCGCAGCAGCGGCTGTGGTTTCTCGACCAGCTCGAAGGTGCCAGTGCGGTCTACAACCTGAAGATGGCCCTGCGGCTGTCGGGGCCGCTCGACCTCGATGGCCTGCAGCGCGCGGTCGATGCCGTCGTGGCTCGCCACGAGTCGCTGCGCACCAGTTTCGCGAGGCGCGGCACCGAGGTCGTGCAGCGGGTCGCGAGCGAGCTGCAGGTGCCGGTGCAACAGCTGGTGCTTTGCGACGCCGGCAAGGAGGCGCTGGCATCCAGGCTGAACGAGCTGGCCTCGGCAAGCTTCGACCTGCAGCAGGGCCCGCTGCTGCGCGTCCATCTGCTGCGCCTCGATGCAGAGGCCGCCGAGCACGCGCTGCTGCTGGTGATGCACCACATCGTCTCGGATGCCTGGTCGGCCGGCGTGCTGTATCGCGATCTGGCCGCGTGTTACAGCGCCTTCCGGCGCGGCACGGTCGCGCGCTTGCCGGAGCTCCCGGTGCAGTACGCCGATTTCGCGGTCTGGCAGCGCGACTGGCTGGCCGGCGCCGAACTCGAGCAACAGATGGCCTTCTGGCGCGACCATCTGCAGGGCGCACCGCCGCTGCTGGAACTGCCCGTCGACCGGCCGCGTCCGGCCGTGCAGAGCTACAGGGGCAACCGGCTCGGCCGCACGCTGCCGGCCAGCCTGAGCGCCCGGTTGCAGGCGCTTGCGGCAGCGGAGGGTGTGACGCTCTACATGCTGCTGTTTGCGGCTTTCAATCTGCTGCTCGCGCGCTGGTCAGGCCAGTCCGACCTGGTGCTTGGCACGCCGATC
>JAHDYN010000152.1 GCA_023383735.1 Gammaproteobacteria bacterium
CGCCCACAGTACCGAGTTCGACCCGCGCAATCCGCACCCGGTGATCGCGCTGATCACCGAGTGGCAGGACCGCGACGGCAGCCTGCAAAAGCGTGACGCCGACTCGAACCTCGGCGGTACCATGCGCCTTGGTGCCCAGGAATGCCGGCTGCAGGCCGGTACGCTGGCGCATGATCTTTACGGTACCGAGTCGATCCGCGAGCGCCACCGGCACCGCTTCGAGTTCAACAACACCTACCTGGAGCAGCTCAGCAATGCCGGGCTGGTATTTGCCGGCTTTTCGATCGATGGCCTGGTCGAGGTGATCGAGTTGCCGGACCATCCCTGGTTCCTGGCCTGCCAGTTCCATCCGGAGTTCCAGTCGAACCCGCGTGACGGTCACCCGCTGTTCAGCGGCTTCGTGCAGGCAGCGCGAAAATTTCGCAGCCGGGCGCTGCCGGCTGCTGCCCGCGCATGAGGTTGCTGGATTTCGAGGTCGGTGCGGATCAGCCGCTGTTCCTGATCGCCGGGCCGTGCGTGGTGGAGAGCGAGACGCTGGCCGTGGAGACAGCCGGGCAACTGCGGGATATCGCGCGCCGTTTCGGCGTGCCCTTCATCTTCAAGTCGTCCTACGACAAGGCCAACCGTTCATCGCTGCAGAGCTATCGCGGGCCGGGCATCGCCGAGGGCCTGCGCGTGCTGGAGAGCGTGCGCGCACAGCTCGGCGTGCCGGTACTGACTGACATCCATGAAGACAGTCCGCTCGATGAAGTGGCGGCCGTCGTCGATGTGCTGCAGACACCGGCCTTCCTGTGCCGGCAGACCAATTTCATCCTGCGCGCCGCCAGCCAGGGCAAGCCGGTCAACATCAAGAAAGGCCAGTTCCTGTCACCCTGGGAAATGGGCAACGTGGTGGCCAAGGCCCGGAGCACCGGCAACCCCGGCATCATGGTCTGCGAGCGCGGTTTCAGTTTTGGCTACAACAATCTGGTCAGCGACATGCGTTCGCTGGCCGTGCTGCGGGATACCGGCTGCCCGGTGGTCTTCGATGCAACCCATTCGGTGCAACTGCCCGGCGGAAAGGGCAGCGCCTCCGGCGGGCAGCGCGAGTTCGTGCCGGTGCTGGCGCGCGCCGCAGTGGCTGCCGGCATTGCCGGGCTGTTCATGGAGACCCATCCGGATCCTGATCGCGCGCTGTCTGATGGTCCCAATGCCTGGCCGTTGCACCTGATGGAAAACTTGCTGGAGGTCCTGGTCGAGATCGACCAGGTGGTGAAGAAGAGGCCAATGGCCGAGGCAGGCCTGATGGAGCAGAAGAGCTGATGAGCAAGATCGTCGAAATCCACGGCCGGGAGATCATCGATTCCCGGGGCAATCCCACCGTCGAGGCCGATGTACGGCTGGAAAACGGTGCCTTCGGACGGGCGGCAGTCCCCTCCGGTGCCTCTACCGGCAGCCGCGAAGCGGTGGAGCTGCGCGACAAGGATCCGGCCCGCTACCTCGGCAAGGGCGTGCTGAGGGCTGTTGCCGGCGTGAACGGCGAGATCCGCACCGCGCTGACCGGCATGGATGCCGACGACCAGGCTGGCCTGGACCAGCGCATGATCAGTCTCGACGGCAGCGAGGGCAAGTCACGGCTCGGTGCCAACGCGATACTCGCGGTATCGCTGGCCGCTGCGCACGCGACGGCGGCCGGGAAGGGCCAGCCCCTGTTCCGGACGCTCGGTCCGGGCAAGACCATGCCCGTGCCGATGATGAACATCATCAATGGCGGCGCGCACGCGGACAACAGCGTGGATATCCAGGAGTTCATGGTGCTGCCGGTCGGCGCCCCCACGTTCCGGGAAGCGTTGCGCTATGGTGCCGAGATCTTTCATGCCCTGAAGTCCGTGCTCAAGGCAGCCGGGCTCAATACGGCAGTGGGCGACGAGGGGGGCTTTGCGCCTGATCTGCCCTCCAATGCGGCGGCACTCGATACGATCGCCGAGGCCGTGCACAAGGCCGGCTTCAAGCTCGGCGGCGACGTGTTCCTCGGCCTGGACGTGGCGAGCTCCGAGCTCTACAGCAAGGGTGTGTACCGGCTGGCATCCGAAGATCGCAGCTTCGAGCCGGGCCAGTTTGCCGAATACCTTGCCGGCCTGGTGCGCCAGTACCCGATCATCTCAATAGAGGACGGCATGGCCGAGGACGACTGGGCCGGCTGGGCGGTGCTTACCCGCCAGCTTGGCGGCAAGGTGCAGCTGGTCGGCGACGACCTCTTCGTCACCAACACCGCAATCCTCAAGCGTGGCATTGCCGAGAAGATCGCCAACTCGATACTCATCAAGCCCAACCAGATCGGCACCCTGACCGAAACGCTGGCCGCTGTGGATATGGCCATCGATGCAGGCTACAGTGCGGTCATCTCGCATCGTTCGGGTGAAACATCGGATGCGACCATTGCCGATATCGCCGTTGCGACCCGGGCCACGCAGATCAAGACCGGATCGCTTTGCCGGTCTGACCGCATGTCGAAGTACAATCAGCTGCTGCGAATCGAGGAGCTGCTGGGGCGCGAAGCACGGTATGCTGGCGCCGATGCATTTCCGGTGAAACTCAAGGCCTGATTTCGGGGGGGTGGCAGACACCATGGCGATACGCGTTGCGACCGGCGTTCTCGCTCTGCTCTTCTGCGCATTGCAGTTCCGGCTCTGGGTGTCTGATGACGGCTTTGCCGAGGTTTCCCGGTTGACGGCACTCATCGGGCAGCAGGCCGGCGAGAACAGCCGTCTCGCTCAGCGCAACCAGCGGCTGGAGGCGGAGGTTGTCGACCTGCGCAGGAGCGAGGGCGCCGTCGAAGAGCGTGCCCGCGCCGACCTCGGCCTGATCGGGCCGGGTGAGACTTTCTACATTTTCAGTGCGCCGCAGCCGACCGGCTAGGCGCGCACCGGAGCGCCCCAGTGCTGCATATTGACCATCACGGCGAGATCGCCGTGATCCGCATGGATCGCCCGCCCGCCAATGCACTTGATCACGCCCTTGTCGAGGCGCTGCTGGGCGCACTCGATGGCGCACAGGCCGGCGAAGCGCGCGCCCTGATCCTCACCGGCCGGCCCGGCATGTTCAGCGGCGGTCTGGACGTACCCGCCCTGATCGACTGCAAGCGGCCGGACATCGAACGCTTCTGGCAGCAGTTCTTCCTGCTCACCTGCCGGTTGGCATCGAGCCCTGTACCGGTCATCGCCGCGCTGTCCGGCCATGCGCCGGCGGGTGGCGCTGTTCTCGCCCTGCAGTGTGATTACCGGATCGGCGTACACGGCAATTTCAGGATCGGTCTCAACGAGGTGCAGGTGGGACTGCCGGTGCCGGCCACGATCCTGCTCGCGCTGGAGGAGGTCATCGGCACACGGTGGATGCGCCGTATCGCGACCCGCGGGAGCCTGTTGCCGATGGCCGAGGCTCTCGGCATCGGTCTGGTCGACGAACTGGTGGATCCGGACCAGCTGATGCCGACTGCAGTGGCCCGCGCCCAGGAACTGCTGAGCCTGCCGCCGGTGGCCATGAATACCACCCGGCTGGCCGGCAAGGCCCGCCTGATCGAGGCCTACGCCAACTGTACGGATGTGACTGTTGCCACGGACTGGTGGTTCAGTGCCGAGACCCAGGCCGAGATGCGCAAGCTGGTCGAGCGGCTGGCGAAGAAGTAAGCGGTGCGGGATCCGCGCATGCGCGGATCCCGCAAGCCGTGGCCAGGTCCTCGCCTACTGCGCCGTCACTTCAATCGAGTTGTCCAGCAGGAAGCCGAGTACGGTACCGGAGGGCAGTTCCACTTCGGTGCCGGTCTTCTGCGCAACGGCCGCACCGGCAGCACCCCCGACGACGCCACCGACGATCTTGCCGGTGCCCTTGTCGATCTTGTTGCCGATCACGGCGCCGACCAGTGCACCACCGGCGATCTTGGCGGTATCACGAGCGGTATCGCTCTTGCCCTGCTGGACGAGGCGGCCTGAAATGGCCACAGTCTCGCCGCTGGCCAGGGTGAGCGTGTCAAAGCCGATGCCGAGCGTCGGAACACCGCCGATCTTGTTGCTGCCCGAGATGACTTCCGTGACCGAGCCGCGCACCGCAGAACCGGTCGCCGCCAGTGTCTTGCCGTCCACGACGAGATCGTTGGCGAGACGCCCATCGATGTTGTCGCCGACCTGTGCGGTCTTGGTGGTGACCGGCGCGATGATCTGGACCGACAACTGGGTGCCCGCGGGGACGACGTAGGTCTTGACGGCAGCGGGTGCAGGTTCTTTTGCTGCCGGGCTGGCTGCCGGTGCCGCTGCTGGCGGTTTCGGCGCGGCAGCTGGTCCCGGCGGCGCTTTCTGCCGGGCGGCCAGTTCGGCTTCGCGCCGGGCCAGCTCGGCCTCGCGCTCCTTCAGGGACATCTCGGCTTCAAGGCGACTCAGCTCGGCCTCTTTGGCTTCTTGTGCAGCCGCGGCATCTGCCGCCGGGTCTGCAGCCGTGGCAGCTGCGTCTTCCCCGGCTGGTGCGACGGGTGCCGAGGGTGCGCCGGGGCCACCACAGCCGGCGAGTATCAGTCCCATGCAGGCAGCAGGCAGGACATGCAGGAAACCATTGGACTTCAGATCTGACACGATGAAATAACTCCTTGCGGTTCAGTTGGGTTGCGGCCGAATGATTCAGGTGTAAAGCGAGATCCTGGCGAGGGCGATATCGGCCTGGAATTCGCGCATCCAGCCGAGGATGGCAATGCGATTGATGCGGCCGCTGTTCAAGGGTGCCTTGACACCGTTGGCCTTGAAGTCACCCCATGCCATCCGCACCCGTTGCCATTCCGGTTTGGCAAAAAACGTGTACCGGTACGATTCGTCGTACCAGCCGCAATCGGCCGTGCGCACATGCACGTTGTAGTCCTCGTTGTTGCCGTACACCACCATCTCCATGCCTTTGTATGCGGAGCCGTCGAGTTCGGCCTCGTTGCTGCCGAAATACATGGCCATCTGTATGAAGCCGCCGTTGCTCTCGCGGGTAACGGTACCGGTGAGACGCATGCAGTTCCTGCCATCAATCGTTGCCCGGTCAAGGCTGGCATCTGAAACACCGCCCATCACCCGGTCGCTGAATCCGCGCCAGCCGGCGCCGGCCAGGACTTCCGCTTCGGTGCCGGAAAAGTCGCTCAGAAGCAGTGTGTCCGGATTGTCATTCACTGGCTGATCCTCCTTGCCTGCGGCTGTCCGCAAATAGCCCGCCAGCGGCAGGATGCCTGCCGCAACCAGTAATCCGCGTCGCGTCAGGTGCATACGCATGTTCCTGTTCAGTGCCGGATGACAAGACCAGCATACGCCTGTCAGACCGGTGCTGCGGTCAGGACCGGCAAGGTCCGTATCCGCTTCCGCGTCGCGGCATGGATTGCGTTGCACAGCGCGGGCGCCACGCCCGGCAAGCCGGGTTCGCCGACGCCGCCGGGGCGTCGTTGCTTGCTGGCGATCAGATGCACCTCGATGGCCGGGCTGTGCGCCAGGCGCATGAACGGGTAGTTGTCGAAATTGCCCGGCTC
>JAHDYN010000153.1 GCA_023383735.1 Gammaproteobacteria bacterium
GGCCCGCCCTGGCGACGCCCTGCTCTGTGCCGAACGCGATGCGGCCGAAGGCGCCGACATCCTGATGGTGAAACCGGGCCTGCCGTATCTGGACGTGCTGGCCCTGCTGTCGGCGCAAATTCCCAAACCCTGGGCCGTGTACCAGACCAGCGGCGAACAGGCCGGCATCGATCTGCTCACCGGACACGGACTCACTGATCCGGCACGTGCACAACTGGAAAGCTGGACGGCCTTCGCGCGCGCCGGCGCAAGCATGATCATCAGCTACGCCGCGCGGCGTGCGCGCCGGTATCTCGCCGCATGAGCCGCTCGGCCGATTTCTACGCCCGCGCCACTGCCGTGACTCCGGGCGGTGTGCACTCGCCGGTTCGTGCATTCCGCCGCGTCGGCGGCACGCCGCTGTTCATCCGCAGCGCGCAGGGCAGCCGCATCGAGGACGTGGACGACCGCTGGTACACGGACTTCTGCATGGCTTTCGGACCGATGATACTCGGCCACACGCATCCGGCCGTGCTCGATGCGGTGACCGGCGCGGCGGCCGGCGGCTGGAGCTTTGGCACGGCAGAACCCTATTCGCTGGCACTCTCCGAACTCATCTGCAGCCGCGTGCCCTGGGTGGAGAACCTGCGCTTCGTCAACTCCGGCACCGAAGCCGTGATGTCGGCGCTGCGGCTTGCACGCGCCGCCACCGGCCGCTCGCTGATCCTGAAGTTCGACGGCTGCTACCACGGTCATGCCGATGCGATGCTGATTCGCGCCGGCTCCGGACTCGCCGGCGTTGCCGACAGCGCCGGCGTGCCAGCCGGTGTGGCTGCCGATACCGTGGTCGCACAACTCGACGACATCCCGGGACTGGAGGGCCTGTTCGCCGCGCGCGGCCCGGAACTCGCGGCCGCAATCATCGAACCGCTGCCAGCCAATCACGGCCTGCTGCCACAACGCCAGGAATTCCTCGACGCGCTGGCCTGGCAATGCCAGCAGCACGGCACGCTGCTGATCTACGACGAGGTGATCACCGGCTTTCGCACCGCCTTCGGCGGCATGGCCGAGATCACCGGCATCCGCCCCGACCTCGTGACCTACGGCAAGATCATCGGCGGCGGCTTTCCGGTCGGCGCCTACGCCGGCCGCCGCGATCTCATGCAGCTCGTCGCACCGGCCGGACCGGTTTACCAGGCCGGCACGCTGTCGGCCAACCCGGTGGCGATGGCCGCCGGACTGGCCACGCTCGAGCGGCTGGCAGACGGCACCGCCTACCTGGCGCTCGAGGACAACGGCCGTTTGCTCGACAGCCTGTTGCAGGACATCCCGGGCCTGCGCCTGCAACGCGTCGGCTCGCTGTTCTGGCTGGTGCTCGATGACGAGGATTCCGGCGAAACGATCCGCAGCCCGGCCCGATTTCCTGCTGGCAGCGAGGCGCCCTTTGCCCGCATCTTTCACGCCCTGCTCGCCGCAGGGATTTACCTGCCGCCCAGCCCCTATGAAGTCGGCTTCCTCTCCACCGCCCACAGCGAGGACGACATCCGCGCGCTCGCCGCTGCCTTGCAGATCGCAATGGCCGGCTGAGGCCTGCGTCTCCGCCGACCACCGGCTTCACGGACCTGCGTCACGCAAGCCGTGTGCCGTGCTCAAGATCCGGCAAAGCGGGCCGACAGCCGGAATACACCCATCCGGATATATGCATGGAAAGCTTCGATCTGCTGGTTATCGGCAGCGGCCCCGGTGGCCAGCGCGCCGCCATTCAGGCGGCAAAGCTCGGCAAGCGGGCCGCCGTCATCGAACGCCGCGAGATCGTCGGCGGTGTCACGGCGCACACCGGCACCATTCCCAGCAAGTCGCTGCGCGAGGCTGTGCTGTATCTCTGCGGCTGGCGCGAGAAAGGCATCTACGGGCGCAGTCACCGGGTCAAGTCGGACATCACCGCCCAGGACCTGTTCCAGCGTCTCGGCATCACCGTCCAGCACGAAATCGAGATCATCGAACACCAGCTGCAGCGCAATGGCGTGCGCGTCATCCACGGCATGGCGAAGTTCCTCGATCCCCATACCGTGCACGTCACCAGCATCACCGGGCAGAGCGCGGACTACCGCGCCGACAAGATCGTCATCGCCACCGGCACCGTCCCGCACCGGCCGGACAATATCCCCTTCGATGACGAGACCATCATCGACAGCGACGGCCTGCTGCAGATCAAGGCGATACCCCGCTCGATGACCGTGATCGGCGCCGGCGTGATCGGTGTGGAGTACGCGACCATCTTCAGCGCGCTGGATGCAAAGATCACGCTGGTCGACAACCGCAACACGATCCTCGACTTCGTCGATTCGGATATCGTCGACGAGTTCCGCCATGACCTCCTGTCGCGCGGCATCCAGATGCGCCTGGGTGAAGACATCGAGCGCGTTGAAAAAGCCGGTGATGGCTCAGTGCTCACCTGGCTGAAGAGCGGCAAGAAAATCCGCAGCGACCTGCTGATGGTGGCGGCCGGACGTACCGGTGCCACCGGTGGCCTCGATCTCGACAAGGCCGGGGTGCCGGTCGATGCGCGCGGCCGCCTGACCGTCCAGCCGAGCTACCAGACCGAAGTCCCGCACATCTATGCGGTTGGCGACGTGATCGGTTTCCCGGCGCTCGCCTCCACCTCGGCCGAACAGGGGCGACTCGCCGCCTGTCACGCCTTCGGCGGCTCGTCCGAAACCGCCACGGATTACTTCCCGGTGGGCATCTACGCAGTGCCGGAAATCAGCATAGTCGGCAAGACCGAACAGCAACTGCGCAAGGAAGGCATCGCCTACGAAACCGGCGTCGCCCGCCTGCGTGAAACTGCCCGCGGCCAGATCCAGGGCGTGCAGGACGGCCTGCTGAAACTGCTGTTCGGCCTCAAGGACCACCGCCTGCTCGGCGCCCACATCGTCGGCGAAGGCGCCACCGAACTCATCCACATCGGCCAGGCCGTGATCGCCCACAACGGCACGCTCGAATACTTCGTCGGCGCCGTCTTCAACTACCCGACCTTTGCCGAGGCTTACAAGATCGCTGCGCTGGACGCCTGGAACCGGGTGCGGGTCTGATAGCCAAGCAGGCCAACAAGTCCTGAACCCAGCAACCAGAACGCTGCAGGCGCGGGTACGGGCGAAAAATTCAAGCTTACTGTCCCGGCGTATTGCCCATCGATCCAGCCTGCCGGGCCGGAGACATTCGGCAGAAATGACACTGAAAAATAATTGTCGCCGGCAAACAGATCGAGGGTTTCTTCGCTGTGGTAGTGCCCTGCGATCGGGTATGGGCCAATGCCATCGTCCAATGCGTAGTTATGCGACGGACTATTGATGGATATGGCGCCCATCCCGAAAGTAAGGAGATTGCCATAGGAATCCATACCCGGGTTGGAGATGACGTAGTCGTAGACGGCGGTGGCCGTCATGGGTGTATCTGCGTAGTAGTGGATGATCCCGCGGTTATCCAGATTGCTCCCGTAGGCACCAAGATAGGCACTCCCGCTATAGCCATTGCCATGCATGCCTATCAGGAACTCAAATACTGCTGATTCAGTCGTAAGGCTGCTGAACGTCATGCTGGACTGGACATGTAGCGCGCCTGCCGCGCTGAGATCGACGCTCGCAGAAATTGCATCGGTTTGCCTGTCCTGCATATCGGCAAACTGCCGTGGATTATTTTGATCCAGTATTTGCATGCTCGCCGAGACCGACGTACTGACGATGGCGGCATGAACCGGAGCCATCGTACTTAGCGCAAAACAGATACCGCCAGAACTGATGACTTGAGAGCCATTTTCATCACCCCTTTTTTATTAAGGGAAGTACACGCCTTTCCGGGGTCGGCGGTCAAGAGCCTGGACGCCTGCCAGGCAGGCACCTGACGCTAATTATGTTAGCAAGCAAGTAGAATGGCAGGCGTCATCGATACCCCGGATACCGCCACAATGCTCCGCTTCCTGAAACGTATCGCCCTCGGCCTGCTCGCTCTCATCGCCCTCGCCCTGCTTGGCGCGTTCATCGCCAAACCGGTGATGACCACGCGGCTACTTGGCCTGCCTTTCGGTGGCAGCCAGGGGCCCACAGATCTGGTGCGCGGCGGGCCGGTACCGGCGCTGGTAATCGCCAGTGAAGCTGAACGTACGCTTTCGCCAGATCTCATCGCACAGGCCATTCAGACAGGCGCAGAGATCGACGCCTATTCTTTGCTGATCTGGCAAGGCGGCGCGCTGCAGCTGGAACACTACTACGGGGAGCACGACGCGCAGTCCATCGCGCCTACGCAATCGATGCACAAGTCGGTACTGGCGATGCTGGTCGGCATTGCCATCGAGCAGGGACTGATCGGCTCGGTCGATGATCCGGCGGCGAACTACATCGAGGAATGGGCCGGCGATGAGCGCCGC
This sequence comes from Gammaproteobacteria bacterium, assembly GCA_023383735.1. Lineage (GTDB taxonomy): Bacteria > Pseudomonadota > Gammaproteobacteria > Steroidobacterales > SHZI01. The sequence continues at coordinate 4,403 of JAHDYN010000153.1, forward strand.
CACATCACCATCCGGCAGATGCTGCAGCAGGCGAGCGGCATCGACTTTCCGGCCTTTCCGGCGGTGATCGACATGACCATCGGTGACAGGCTGGCGCAGATCACTTTCGAGCAGGGGGTGCTCGCGCCGCCCGGCACGCAGTTCGACTACACGAACATCAATCCCGAGGTCCTCGGCATCCTGCTCGAGCGGGTGTCCGGATCGAGCTATGCCGACTACCTGTCAGAGAGCCTGTGGCGCCATGTCAGCGACGACGATGCGACCGTATTGCTCGACACGGAGACAACCCGCACGCCGCGCACATTTTGCTGCCTCGACTCCACGGCACGCGCCTGGCTGCGCATCGGCCTGCTGCATCTGAATCACGGGCGGGTCGGTGACCGGCAGATCGTGCCGGAACAATGGATGAAAGACATCGTCACACCCAGCGCACTGAACCCGAACTACGGCTATCTCACCTGGCTCGGCACGACGTATCAGAAAGAGCGCCGATACAACCGCAAGTCAGCGGCGGCAGCATTCCACTCCGAGCCCTTCGCCGCACCCGATGTCATCTACTTCGACGGCTTCGGCGGCCAGCGCGTGTACATCGTGCCCTCGAAGCAACTGGTGATCGTCACCACGGGTCCGCTGCGCCAGGACTGGGACGACGCGCTGCTGCCGAACCTGGTCATCCGCGGCATGGGTGGCTGAGCATCGCTTGCAACCAAAGGTAGGCAGCTGCTTGTCCGTACTCAGTGTCGGGAGAGACACCATGGCCCCGCAAACCCGCCCCTGGCAGTCCAATACCGCTTAGCCGCTGCATGCGCACTGCGTTTCCTCGCAAGAAGTGCTGAATTGCACGTTGACTGCCGCCAACCACCGTTCTAACGTGAGCCGCGTGAAACCCCCTGAAAACAGCATTGAAAGCCAGATCGCGCAACTGCCGCACCGCGAACGGGCACGCCTGGCGCTCGCACTGATCGAGAGCCTCGATCCCGGCAAGGACGAGGACGCCGCAGACCTCTGGCTCGAGGAAGCGGAGCGCCGTCTGGAGAAATACGACCAGGGCGTCCCTGACACGATGGATGCCGACGAGGCACTGG
>JAHDYN010000154.1 GCA_023383735.1 Gammaproteobacteria bacterium
TCAGCGGATCCGGGATTGGCGAGTTTCCCACCGATTCGCCGATTATCGCCATCAAGACGGCTGTCGTGGCGGCAGTAATGTCCAGCGGCGTGGAATTCACGATCTTCAAGCCCACGCACTTCATGGAATCACTGCCACAGTTCATTCAGCGTGGCCGTGCAATTGTCCCGGGCCACCAGCCGCACAAGTATCACTATCTTGCGGCCGCGGATTATGCCGGGCTGGTATCCCGATCATTCCGGACGCCAACTGCGGCCAACCAGTCGCTGACGATATTCGGACCGGAAGCCTTCACGATGGCGGAGGCACTTCAGCAGTATTGCGATGCTGTTCTGCCCGGGCAGCGTGTACGTTCCGCGCCGCTCGCGATGTTGCGCACGATCGGTTGGTTGACCGGCAAAAAGGAGCTCCGCTTCGTCGCCACCCTGTTCGAGGAGTTTTCCAGGTACGGTGAGCATGGCAATCCGGGAGTTACGGAGCAGCTGTTCGGTGCACCGCCTACCACGTTGCAACAATGGTGCGCGCAGTTGCAGGCTGCACGTGATGGAGAGCAGCAGTGAAGCATGAAGCGGTTGATGTCGTCATCGTCGGTGCCGGCGCGGCCGGCTGCCTGTATGCAGCCGAGCTCGCGCGAGCCGGGAAGCGCGTGACGGTGCTCGAGGCCGGCCCGGCGTGGACCCTGGACGACCTGGTCAGTTCGCAGATCTGGGCCCGCCGTCTGAAATGGCGGGGCACACCGGTCGGGTCATCCGGCGAGCATCCGATCGGCCACAACTTCGGCATGGGTTCGGGCTTCGGCGGCGCAGCGCTGCATCATTACGGTACCTGGCCGCGGTTCCTGCCGGAGAACTTCGAGGTGCGTCGCCGCCATGGCCAGGGACTGGACTGGCCACTCAGCTACGAGGATCTCCGGCCCTGGTATGACCGGATTCAGGCGGAGATGGGGATTTCCGGCGATGCCAAGGCCGAGATCTGGCGGGGCCCTGGGGATCCCTATCCGATGCCGGGCGTGCCGCGCTTCGGGCAGGGCGAAGCGCTGGCAAGGGGCTTTGCCAGGCTGGAAAAACCGCTGGCGCCGTTGCCCGGTGCGATGCCGGTTGTCCGACCGGCGCGCTGGCCAATCCACTCGTCACCTGGTTCAAGACGGCACGCAAAGCGGGCGCCGAGTTTCGCGCGCATTGTGACGTGAAGCGGGTGATGACCGGCAAGCGCGGCGAGGCGACGGGTGTCGAGTACTACCATCGGGGCGAGCGCCATGTACAGACCGCGGACCTGGTGATCCTCGCGGCATCGTTTGTGGAAAATCCGCGCATCCTGCTCAATTCAGCCGGCGACGCTCATCCGGCCGGACTTGCGAATGGCAGCGGGCTGGTCGGGCGTTACGTGATGGCCGAGTGTGCGGTACAGGGCTTCGGGCTCTTCAAGGAACAGACCCAGCCATGGATGGGCATAAGTGCCGGTCAACTTACCTATCGCGAGGGCTATGTGAATGAAGCGCGGCCCGCTGCCTTTGGTGGCTATCAATGGCAGATCGGCCCGGCGATGAAACCGAACGACCTGTTCGGCATTGCCCTGAGCAGGCCGCAGCTCTTCGGCCGGGAGCTGCAGCAGTTTCTCGCCACGGCAAGCCAGCATCTGGGCATGATGATCGGCTTTGGTGGTGGCGTTCCCGAACGTGACAACCGTGTCGAGCTGGACAGCCGTCGTGATGCCGAAGGCTATCCCCTGCCGCGAACGGTGCATCGGTTTTCTGCAGCGATGCAGGCGCTGTGGCAGCACATGCAGGGCGAGGCACGCGCGGTTTTCAGTGCGGCGGGTGCCCGGGACCACTGGACCTCATCCGGCATGCCGACCGGTCATGTCGTGGGAGGAACGATCATGGGCGCAGATCCCGGCCAGTCCGTATGTGACAGCTACGGGCGCAGCCACGAGGTGCGAAACCTGATCCTTGCCGGCGCCGGCGTGTTTCCCTGCAGCGGCGGTGTCAGCCCGACCTACACGATCCACGCGGTCTCCCTGCGCTCAGTGACGCAGCTGATCGCGCACTGGGGTGACTATGTGCCCTGAGTACGTATCCGCCGACGGTCAGTCAAAGGGCAGCCCGACGTAGTTTTCGGCCAGGCTTGCCGCTGCTGCGCGGGACTTGAAGATGTAGGCCAGCTGCGAGCGCTGCAGCTTTCGCTCGAAGGCATCGCCTTCCGGCGTACGATGCAGCATCGAGGTCATGAACCAGGAGAAGTGTTCAGCTCGCCAGACCCGCTCCAGTGCTTTCCTCGAATAGCCGTCAAGAACCGCAGAGTTTCCGGTTGCATAGAACGAGATCAGTCCGTCCGAGAGCAGCTTCACGTCCGATGCAGCCAGGTTGAGGCCCTTGGCACCGGTGGGTGGCACGATGTGTGCCGCATCACCGGCCAGGAACAGCCGGCCATGCTGCATCGGCTCGGCGACGAAGCTGCGCATCGGTGTCACGCTCTTTTCGTCGCGCAGCGTCCAGCCCGGGGTGCCCAGCCGGATCGACAGTTCGTCCCAGACCCGGTCATCGGGCCATTGCTTCAGGTCCTCGTCAGGTGCCACCTGGATATACAGCCGGCTCACCTGGGTTGAGCGCATGCTCAGCAGGGCAAAGCCGCGGTCGTGGTAGGCGTAGACAAGTTCTTCACTGGATGGTGCGACGTTGGCGAGGATACCGAGCCAGCCGTAGGGATAAACCCGCTCGAAGTTCTGAATCACGCCGGCCGGAAACGAAGGCCGGCAGACGCCATGAAAGCCGTCGCAGCCGACAATGAAGTCACACTGCAGTTCTTCGGAGTCGCCGTTGTGGCGAAAGCGCAGTGAGGGCTTGCTTGTTTCGATGCCATGGACGCTGACATCTTCGGCTTCATAGATGGTCTGTCCGCCCTGCGCGAGTCGCGCATCCATCATGTCCCGGGTGATCTCGGTCTGGCCATATACAGTCACCGCCCGGCCGCCGGTCAGTGCGTCGAAATCGATGCGGTGGCGCTGCCCATCAAGCTGCAGCTCAATGCCGGTATGGATCAGTCCTTCGCGCTTCATGCGTGAGTCGAGTCCGAGTTCCACCAGCAGGTCCACGGTGGCCTGTTCGAGCACGCCGGCCCGGATGCGGCCGAGTACGTAGTCGCGGCTGCGCTGCTCGAGGATGACCGACTCGATTCCGTGGCGATGCAGAATATGGGAAAGCATCAGCCCGGCGGGTCCGCTGCCGACAATTCCGACCTGGGTACGCATGGTTTGACCTCTCCGTGGCGACTTGTGATGCGCCGCTGATCATAATCGGCACATCACATAAATGGCTTTGCATGAGCCATTCCATCTGTCACTTGCGGGGGCTGATCGGCGGGATATTGGTCGCTCAGTTCGCTTGTCGGTGGCGAAGCTCCAGCGCGCGGGGCCGGCCATCGCCGGTGGCCTGGTACCAGACGGTGTGGTCGTTTTCGATGGCCTGCCAGGCGGCAAGCGGGTCGGCAGCGCTGACTTCAAAAGCATCGAAACCACAGCGCTGCATGTAGTTGAGCTGTTCCTGCAGCACGTCGCCAACGGCGCGCAGCTCGCCGGCAAATGCATAGCGCTCGCGCAGCATCCGCGCATGCGTGTAAGCCCGGCCGTCGCGGAATTTCGGGAACTCCAGGGCCACAACGGCAAAGTGCTGCAGGTCGCCGGCCACCAGCGCCGGGGGCTGGTCACTCTGCAGGCGAATGCCGAGCGGCTGGCCACCGGCCAGCAGCGCATCACGGTTATGCTGCCACTGCGCCAGGCTGACGATCACCGGCCTGTCGGCGGGAACGGGATCGAGATCCCGGGCATCGGTGTAGATATCGGCGGCGAGTTGAGCATTGCGGATCAGTGCCATCATGCGACCTCGCGCCGGGCTGCGGGGCTGTCGCTGTAGACGGCTTCGCGGAAGGGCTCGATGCCGACGCGGCGATAGGTATCCAGAAAACGCTCGTCACCGGAGCGCAACTTCTTGTAGCGCGTGACCAGTGCTTCGATTGCTGCGGGCACTTCCTCCGCCGAAATGGCGCGGCCCAGCCGGTCGCCGAGCGCTGCATCTTCGGCCGATGAGCCACCGAGTGTCAGCTGGTAGAACTCCAGGCCCTTCTTCTCGACGCCCAGAATGCCGATGTGACCGACATGATGATGGCCGCAGGCATTCATGCAGCCGGAGATGTTTATCGTCAGTTCGCCGATATCGCGCAGGCCGACCGCGTCGCCGAAGTGCTGGTTGATGGCCTGTGCCACGGGGATGGCCCGGGCGTTGGCCAGCGAGCAGAAATCGAGTCCGGGGCAGGCGACGATGTCGGTCAGGGTGCCGATGTTCGGGGTGGCGAGCGAGAGTTTTTCGAGTTCGTTCCAGAGTTCGTGCAGGTCCTTCTGCCGGACATCCGTAAAGACCAGATTCTGCCGGTGCGACACCCGCAGCTCACCGAGGCTGTAGCGATCTGCAAGGTCTGCAACTTTATCCATCTGATCGGCTGTCAGGTCGCCTGGCGCTATCCCCGGTGACTTCAGCGACAGGTTGACGATGGCGTAGCCCGGCGTCCGGTGTTCGACGATATTCGCCCGGTACCATGCATCGAAGGCCGGTTCGGCTTTGCGCAGTTTGTCCAGTGCCGCTGCTTCTTCCGGCAGATCTTCCCAGGCCGGCGGTGCAAAATAGGTGGCGATCCGTGCGACTTCGGCCGGGTCGACGCTGAGCAGCGGGCTGGACTTGATCTGCGCCCATTCCTCGTCGACCAGGCGGCGGAACTCGTCGATGCCGAGCGCGTTCACCTGGATCTTGATGCGCGCCTTGTTCGGGTTGTCGCGCCGGCCGCCGAGGTTGTAGATGCGCAATATCGCTTCGAGATAGGAAAACAGGTCTTCCTTGGCCAGCCATTCGCGAATGGTGAGGCCGACGAAGGGCGTGCGCCCCTGTCCGCCACCCACGATGACTTCAAAGCCGACCACGCCTTCCGCATTGCGCCGCAGGTAAAGACCCACATCGTGAAACTTGACAGCAGCCCGGTCACTGGCCGCGCCGGTGACGGCAATCTTGAACTTGCGCGGCAGATAGCCGAATTCCGGATGCAGGATCGACCACTGGCGGATCAGTTCGCACCAGGGACGCGGATCCTCGATCTCGTCGCGGGCGCGGCCGGCAAACTGGTCGGCAGTGATGTTGCGTACGCAGTTGCCGGAGGACTGCATGGTGTTCATTTCGACTTCTGCGAGCTCGGCCAGAATGTCGGGTGCCTCGTCGAGCCTGATCCAGTTGAACTGGATGTTCTGCCGGGTGGTGAAGTGGCCGAAGTTCCGGTCGTAACGCCGGGCGATGAAGGCCAGCTTGCGCAGTTGCCGGGATGACAGGCAGCCGTAGGGCACGTTGATGCGCAGCATGTAGGCGTGCAGTTGCAGATACAGGCCGTTGGGCAGCCGGAGTGGCTTGAACTGGTCCTCGCTCAGTTCGCC
>JAHDYN010000155.1 GCA_023383735.1 Gammaproteobacteria bacterium
CGGTGGCGATGCCGATCTCCGCGCCCATGCCGAACTCGCCGCCGTCGGCGAACTGCGTCGAGGCGTTGTGCAGCAGGATCGCGCTGTCGAGATCGTGGAGGAATTTCTCCGCCGCCTGTGCATCGCCGGCGATGATCGACTCGGTATGCCCCGAGCCGTAGCGCGTGATGTGCGCGATGGCGGCATCGATGTCGCTGACCACGCGGCAGGCGAGTATCGCGTCCAGGTATTCCGTGCTCCAGTCGGCCTCCACAGCCGGCTTGACCCGGCTGTCGAGCGCGCAAAGCTCGGCATCGCCGCGCAGCTCGCAACCGGCAGCGACCAGCGCATCGGCAACCGGATGCCAGTGGCTGGCGAGACAGTCGCGGTCGATCAGCAGGGTTTCAGCCGCACCGCAAATGCCGGTGCGCCGCATCTTGGCATTCAGCACCACCTCGGTAGCCATCGCCACATCGGCAGAACGATGCACGTACACGTGGCACAGGCCTTCGAGATGACCCATCACCGGCACCCGCGCATCGGCCTGTACACGCGCGATCAGGCTCTTGCCGCCACGGGGCACGATGACGTCGATGAATTCCTGCATGTTCGCCAGCAGGTAACCCACCGCATCGCGGCTGGCAGTCGGCACCATCTGGATCGCCGCCTCCGGCAGTCCGCCGGCACGCAGGCCGGCAACGAGCGCCGCATGGATGGCATGGCTCGAATGAAAGCTCTCGGAGCCGCCGCGCAGGATCACCGCGTTGCCGGACTTCAGGCACAGCGCGCCGGCATCGGCGGTGACGTTCGGCCGGCTCTCGTAAATGATGCCGATGACGCCAAGGGGCACCCGCACCCGCTGGATGCGCAGGCCGTTCGGACGGGTCCATTCGGCGATGACGGTACCGACCGGATCGGGCAGTCCGGCCACCGCTTCGACCCCCGCGGCCATGGCTTCGATGCGCTTCGCATCGAGCGCCAGCCGGTCGAGCAGCGCCGCCGAGAGCTTGCGCTTGCGTGCCGCCTCCATGTCGCGGGCATTCGCCGCAAGGATCTGGTCGCTGCTGGCGCGGATGGCTGCCGCAGCGGCGAACAGCGCCTGCGTCTTCTGTGCCGAAGTGGCGCGGGCCAGTGCACGCGCTGCTTCGCGGGCCTGCTGTCCCAGCGTGCGCATGGCCGCGGCCAGCTTGTCAGCACCATCGGTATCCGGCAGTGAGGTTGCGCTCATGTCTGTCCGACTCAGTTGTCCAGCAGGGCGAGGTTGTCGCGGTGGATCATTTCTTCGCGACCACTGTAGCCCAACAGCGCGGCGAGTTCTTCGCTGCGGCGCCCGCAGATGCGCCGCGCCTCCCCGCTCGAAAAGCCCACCAGGCCGCGGGCCAGATCACGGCCGTCCGGACCGCGAACCACGACGGCATCGCCGGGCTGGAACTCGCCGCTGACTTCAACGACACCGACCGGCAGCAGGCTGCTGCCCCCACGCAGGGCCCGTTCGGCACCGGCATCGATGACCAGACTGCCGCGCGGCACGAGCGTCCCGGCAATCCACTGCTTGCGGGCCTGGCGCGGTGTGCGCCCCGGCAGAAACCAGGTACAGGCAGCGCCATCCTCGATGGCCTGCAGCGGATACATCCGCCGGCCGCTGGCGATCACCGTCGCACAGCCGGCATTCATGCAGATCCGCGCAGCCACCAGCTTGGTCACCATGCCGCCGGAGCCATACTCGGTGGCCGAGGCCCCGGCCAGTGCCTCGATGGCCGGCGTCAGCTCGCGCACCTCGGGAATCAGCGTGGCGCCCTGGTTCAGCGTCGGATCGCCGTCGTAGAGCCCGTCCACATCCGACAGCAGCACGAGCACATCGGCACTGGTCATCTCGGCCACCCGTGCGCCGAGCCGGTCGTTGTCGCCGTAGCGGATCTCCTGCGTGGCCACCGTGTCGTTCTCGTTGATGACCGGGATGACCTTCAGGCGCAGCAGTGTTTCCAGGGTATTGCGGGCATTGAGGTAGCGGCGGCGGTTCTCGGTATCGTCGATCGTGAGCAGCACCTGGGCAATCTTGATGCCGCGCGGCTCGAGCAGGTCCTGGTAGGCATGCGCCAGCAGGATCTGGCCCGCGGCGGCCGCAGCCTGTGCATCCTCCAGGCGCCGCTGGTCGCGTGCCATGCCGAGGTACTGCCGCCCGAGGCCTATCGCGCCGGACGACACCACCAGCACCTGCTGGCCGCGCGCCTGCAACCGGGCCAGTTCGTCGGCAATGGACTCCAGCCAGGCGCGGTTGAGCCGGCCCGACTCCCGGTCGATGAGCAGCGAGGAGCCGATCTTGAGCACGATGCGGCCTGCGCCGCGCAGTGCAGCGTTCCGGCGAAGCGACTCCTGCGCCTGTGGCGTCATCGCCAGCACTCCGGGCCGTCAGCGAACCCTGTGGGCAATGACCCCGCGGCCGACGGCCAACGGTCCGCTGCGCACCACCGCAAGAATCTTCGCATGCGCGGCGGCGCGATTGATGAGGTTGTCAATGCGGGTCGCCGCACCCGTCAGTTCCAGCGTATAGCTCTGCGGCGAGTCGTCCAGCACCCGGCAGCCATCCGCCTCGACCAGCTCGCGAATGCGCGCCAGCCCGTCGGCTTCCACACTGAGCTTGAGCAGCAACAGCTCGCGCTCGATGTGATCGCCCTCGGTCAGGTCCACGATGCTGACCACATCGATCAGCTTGAGCAGCTGGTTGTTGATCTGGCGGATCACCGGATCGGAGCCCAGCGTCACCAGGGTCAGGCGCGACACGAGCGGATCCTCGGTGGGCGCGACGTTCAGGGATTCGATGTTGTAGCCGCGGGTTGAAAACAGGGAGGCCACCCGTGTCAGCGCACCGGCCTCGTTCCGCAACAGGATGGATATGATGTGACGCATCGGGTAACCGGCCGGCAAAAGAGGTGAACGAAAACGGGCCCGGAATACTCGCCCAGATCCACTTCTATTGCAATGCGGGAGTAGTTGGTTAAAACTCCTGTCGGGCTCCGTGGTCAACACTTTATACCGGGGTCTTCGACAACCCGGGACACTGCGACTGCTGCGTCGCGACCACCACACTGAACATGGTTTTATGACAACACGGACCCAGACTGCCGAAACCCGACCTCACCCGCTCGCCGTCAAGCGCATGACCGGTGCAGAGATCATCGTCCAGGTGCTCGTGGATGAGGGCGTGCAGACGGTATTCGGCTACAGCGGCGGCGCCATCCTGCCCACCTACGATGCGGTGTTCCGGTACAACGACGAACATCGGGGTGACAACGGCACAGCGCCGCTGCCGCTCATCGTGCCGGCCAACGAGCAGGGCGCCGGCTTCATGGCCGCCGGTTACGCCCGGGCAAGTGGCCGCGTCGGCGTCTGCATGGTCACCTCCGGGCCCGGTGCCACCAACACCGTGACCCCGATCCGCGACTCGCTGGCCGACTCGGTGCCGATGGTCGTGATCTGCGGTCAGGTCCCCACCAACGTCATCGGCACCGATGCCTTCCAGGAAGCGCCGGTCTCGGCCATCATGGGGCCGGTCGCCAAGCACGTGTTCCTGGTCACCGATCCGCACCAGCTGGAAGAAACGGTGCGCACAGCCTTCGAGATCGCCGCGATGGGCCGACCCGGGCCGGTGGTCATCGATGTACCCAAAGACGTGCAGAACTGGGTCGGCGAGTTCCAGGGCACGGGCCGGCTGCCCATCGATGCCTACCGCAAGCGCATCGACGCGGCGGTCGGGAGCGAGATTCCAGCCAGCGCGGCCAAGTCATTCTTCGACATCCTGCGGGCATCGAAACGCCCGCTGATCTATGCCGGCGGCGGCGTGGTGAGCGCCAATGCCTCCGAAGCGCTGCGCGCCTTTGCCAGACGGTTTGGCATACCTGTCACGACCACGCTGATGGGCATCGGCGCCTGCGACACCACCGATCCGCTGGCCCTGCGCATGCTCGGCATGCACGGCGCAGCCGCCGCGAACTATGCCGTCGATGACTGCGACTTCCTGATTGCCATCGGTGCCCGCTTCGATGACCGCGTGGCCGCAGTGCCGGACAAGTTTGCGCCGAAGGCCCTCAAGGTTGCCCACTTCGATATCGACCCCTGCGAGATCGGCAAGGTCAAGGCCGCCGACTGGCACAACGTGGGCCTGCTCAATCGCGACCTGCACCAGCTGATCGCCTGGGCCGACAGCCATGCGCTGCGTACCGACTTCAGCGCCTGGCATCGCGAACTCGAGGAGCTGAAGCGCACCTATGCGATGGACTACGACCGGGCCAGCCCGCTGATCCAGCCCAACTACATCATCGAGCAGATCAATCTGCACACGCAAGGCAATGCGATCATCACCACCGGCGTCGGCCAGCACCAGATGTGGTCGGCGCAGTATTTCGACTTCCGCGAACCGCGCCTGTGGCTCACCTCCGGCAGCATGGGCACGATGGGCTTCGGCCTACCGGCGGCAATCGGTGCGCAGCTCGCCAATCCGGAACGGCTGGTCATCGACATCGACGGCGACGCGAGCATCCGCATGAATCTCGGCGAGCTCGAAACAGTCACCACCTACAACCTGCCGATCAAGATCGTGGTGCTCAACAACTACGGTGACGGCATGGTCAAGCAGTGGCAGAAGCTCTACTACCAGGGCCGCCTGTCCGCAACCGACAAATCCCTGCATCGCAAGGACTTCGTGCGCGCCGCCCAGGCCGACGGTTTCGACTATGCCGTGCGCCTCGAGAACAAGGCGGATGTGCCGAAAGTCATCCAGGAGTTTGTCAGCTTCCCGGGACCGGCATTCCTCGAGGTCATCATCGACCGGGATGCCGGCGTGTACCCGATGGTCGGCCCGGGCATGGCCTACGACCAGATGATCACCGGGGACTTCATACCGAGTCGACAGAAAGTCACGGTGGAGCAGGATCCCGGCAGCACCTCGATGTTCTAGCCGACACTCAAGGGCTCCGGCATCAGAGACCCAGTCACCTAACCGCAGCTTTGCCACCGCCGTGGATGCCGGCTTCCATGCATCACTGCAACAACAACGATATGCGGTTGCTCCACAAGAAAGCAGATCCCGAGACCAGCGCGCCGCTCCTCAGTACCACGAAGCTGCGATGACCAGGTCCCTTTCCGCTTCTTTCCTCAGCCGAACGTGCCGCGTCATAGCCTCTTGCGAATATCCGCAATGACTTCGTCAGCCGGACGCCCGGCATCGCGATCGGCTTCGTAGATATCAAGCCGCCGATCCAGTTCGGCCTTCTGTTCGGGCGTCAAGGGCAATGCCTTCTGATCGGAGGCGATGCTGTCCCACAGATCCTCGGCCAGACGAATACGTTCATCCAGCGGCAGGTTTCGAAGATCGGCATTCATGGCCAAAGCATACTCCTGCCGACGACTTGTCCAAAGGACACATAACGCGGGCTCTTGTGGAGAAATGCCTCAGCACCTCCCCGCAATACTCATGGGCTCC